>CAIOYU010000051.1 GCA_903862565.1 uncultured Actinomycetes bacterium
CCCGGCGTCACCGTCGACCGGCAGTGCGGCTCCGGGCAGCAGGCCATTTCCTTCGGCGCCCAGGCGATCATGTCCGGTACGGCCGACTTCATCGTGGCCGGCGGGGTGCAGAACATGAATCAGGTCCCGATCTCGTCGGCGATGATCGTCGGTCAGCAGTTCGGATTCAGCACCCCGACCGCTGAGTCCCCGATGTGGTTGCAGCGCTATGGAGACCAGGAGGTGTCCCAGTTCCGCGGCGCCGAGATGATCGCCGAGCAATGGGACCTCTCCCGCGAGGAGATGGAACGCTTCGCTCTGACCAGCCACGAACGGGCTTTCGCCGCCATCAGGGGCGGTTACTTCGACAACGAGATCATCGCCGTCGGCGACTGCTCGGTCGACGAGGCACCCCGGGAGACCTCCCTGGAGAAGATGGCGACATTGCCCACCCTCGTCGAAGGCGGCCGGATCACCGCCGCGACGTCGTGCCAGGTCGCCGACGCCTCCAGTGCAGTGCTGCTCGCCTCGGAACGGGCTGTCAGGGAGCACAACCTGACCCCACGGGCGCGGATCCACCACATCAGCTGCCGGGGTGCCGACCCGGTCATCATGCTGACCGGGCCCATCCCGGCCACCCACTACGCCCTCAAGAAGGCTGGCCTGTCGATCGACGACATCGACACCGTCGAGATCAACGAAGCGTTCGCGTCGGTAGTTCTGGCCTGGATCAAGGACTTTGGCGCAGACCCGGCAAAGGTGAACCCCAGCGGCGGGGCGATCGCCTTCGGGCATCCACTCGGTGCGTCAGGGGCGCGACTGTTCACGACGATGCTCAACGAACTCGAGCGCACCGGAGGGCGTTACGGCCTGCAGACCATGTGCGAGGGCGGCGGTACCGGGAACGTGACCATCATCGAGCGGCTGTAGCCGCGAGCGCGAGGCCACCCAGCGCAACGATCCAGCTTGCGAGGCTTCCGATCAGGAAGTACTCGGTGACGTCGTCGATTCCGATGCCGCCCTGCTTCTTTGCCTTCTGCGCACTGATCTCGGGGAACCGGATGATGCTTTTCGCGGCGATGACCGCGGTGGCCACGCTGAGCTGACCGGCCAGCCCTAGCCCGAGGATCAGCAGCCGTTCCATCGGCCCGAGAAGTCGGCCGCCCTTGAGCCGGTCCGAGGGCTGCGGTTGGCCGGTCGGTTTGACCGCGCCGACCGACTTCAGCAGCAACCGGACCATCTGGTTGCCGGTGGCCGCCTGCAGCAACACCACGGCGATGACCATCACGACGCGGGTGGGAGCGATGCCGGCGATGCTTTTCGTCCACTCGGCCCAGGCCCGGACCGCGCCGCCGACCGGCGAGGCGAATCCGGACAGCATGATCAGGGCGACCAGCGATCCCGGGAATGCCAAAAGTGGTAGGGCCTGGCGTGCGCCCTCCCACGGTTCGGCCGCCGTGCAGGACACTTCCCAGCCGACGGCGGCCAGCACCGCAATCCCCACCAGCAGCAGATCGCCCCGATGCCACAGGCCGCACAGGGCGGCACCGACGACGACGAGCATGGCCGCGGCCGTCGGCGGCAACCACAGTCGAGTGGTCAACGGGCGCAACAGGTCTGCAATCCCGATGGCGATCAGCAATACCGCGATCGCGCTCACCGGACGCCTCGTAGATTTTGCGTCGCCAACACGAGCGCGTCCAGTCCGTCACGGACCGTCCGCTGCGAGACCGCCGAGGCGCTGATCCCTTCCAACTCCGCCAATTCCTTCTTCGTCGTGCCGTTGAGGAGCCCGCGCAGGATGCGTAGTGACCGGGCGTCCAATGATCCAAGCAGTTGGTCCCGACAGATCAGTGCGGCGTTGACGGCTCCCTCGTCAGGGCCGTCGGTTCCGGCACCGCGGTATGCCGTGCGGAGCGTCGACAACCCGGGCTGGCGTTGGGTTGTCGCAGTCCATTCGATTGCCTCCCGCGCCGACCACCAGCCAGGACCGTCCTGGATGCGCTCGTCGAGCATCGTCACGCCGCCCCAGCCGATGCCGAATCGAACGTCGACACCCGGGTCATGGTCGGCGGCCAGCGCCAGTCGAATCGCGAGTGCCGCGGTGATCGCCGCCCCGACCGTCCGGTAGCTGCCCTGGAATTCGTCGCCGACTGTCAGCGCGGGTGCGTCGACGGCGTCATCGGTGGCCTGGGTCAGTGCCCCGGTGACGGCCCGATGCAGTGCTGATCGGTTCGGGGAACGCCGGGAGGCCACCACGTCGCCGATCAACGTCGCCCGACGCGATGAAGACGTAGGCTTCACTCCAGTCATATGAAGATAATAGCTTCAGTTTCCGAAAGTCAAGCTAATAGGTTAATTCAGAGGATGCGCAGCCTGAGGAAGTGCCCGATGCCGAACCGTTCGAAGCTGTGGCGGTGATCCCGGGGTACGAGCGGCAGGGCCTGCGTGGCGTCGATGATCTCCGGTGCTTCGGTGACGAAGGTGTCTCCCTTGCGCACGACGGTCGCCCCGCCCGCGGTGATGACGTTGCGGAGCCAGTCCACCTGGGTGCCGTACGGCAGGGGGATGACGAGGTGGTCGCCCGCCCGATCGGCGACGACCGGAGTCCAGTACTGCTTGCCCGAGCGGCGTCCGATGTGTTCGACCGCCGACGCGTACCAGAACCGTTTGCCGGCCAGTCGCAGCATCAGCGGGTTGAGCAGGTACTTGTTCGACATCCGGATCAAGGTTTGGAGCGGCGGCGGCCAACTCTCGGGTGCAATCCCCATGTGGCCGACTTTATCTGGTACGCCGGTTGCGAGCAGCTCCGTTCGCGCCTGCTCGGCCCACGGGCGGGCACTCGACACTCTCGGCAGCTGCCCCACCGCCGCCGTCACGGGCGCGGTAATCGGATAGGTGACCGGCCCCCGGAAAATTAAGTAATCGACCCCCGGAAAATTACGTATTCATTCCGATGCCGACTCCGATCGCCGGGAATAACATTTTCTGACTTCGGCAAGCGGGTCGGGCTGCTGTCGTTCTGAAGTGAGGACGGGGCAGATGAGAATTCGGAAGAATGCGCAGAAGGCCGGGCGCGTTGGTGCGGTGGGGTTTGCGGTGGGATTGTTCCTGGCCGGGCCGCAGGCGGTAGCCGCCGCGGACAGTCAGGATGGCACTTCGCCGGGGGCCAGCGCGGCCGAGGGGGCGTCGGCTCAGGGGAAGGCTCCGGGCGGTCGTGGTGCGGTCCGGTCCAAGGCGTCTCCGGCCGGTCATGCCAGTGGCAGTGTGCGGTCGGCGGGTCGGGTGCCGGTCAGCGCCCCGGCCCCCGCAGCTGCGCGCAGTGCGCGTTCGGCTGCGGCGATCCCCGGCCGCGGGCCCTCTGTGCGCGTCGGTTCCGGCCCGGCCGTCGGTCAATCAAGGGCCTCGGCGGTCGCCGTCGCACCCGAGGTCTTTGTACCCGAGGTCTCCGCACCTGATGTCTCGGCACCTGATGTCTCTGTGACCGTCGCTACCGTTGCTTCCGGTTTCAGCGAGTCCGCCGTCGTGAGTGAACCCATCGCCATCGCTATCGCGTCGACCGCGACCGCGACCCCGGTTGCCGGTGGGCCCTTCGTTACGGCTGCGCAGGTGGCCTCTGATGCGCGCGACCGGATCGACATCAAGGTGGCGAAGTTCTTCAATAAGATCGCTAATCGGCTGGCGGATCTTCCGGATAGCCAGTTCACCGCTTCCCTTGAGGGCGCGCTGCTGATGGTGCGCAGGTCGCTGTTCGACACCGAAGCGAGCGTCAACCTGGGTCCGCAGACCGTCAGTGCCGACGGGACGTACAAGGGCCGTGTGGGTGCGGTCGACTTCGAGGGTGACACGCTGGTCTACTCGGTGACCACCGGCCCGCAGTACGGGACTGTGTCGGTCGATGCCAGCGGGTTCTACGCCTACACCCCGGCGGACGGCTTCGCCGGAACGGACAGTTTCGTCGTCAAAGTCGCCGACAGCGGCTTCCACGTCAACCTGTTGAACCGCGCCAATGACGGGGCGCGTGAGGTGGCGGTCCAGATCGGTGCGACTCAGCAGTCCGACCCGATCGGCGCTGATCGGGACGTGGCTGATGTGGCCGTGTATCTGCCCGATGCCACCGGGCACATCACGGTGCGGCGGGGTCTGTTCGGTGGTTTCACGGGGACGGTCACCCTTGATGCCGACACCGCCCCTGACGCCGCGCTGACGTGGATGGACGTCAGCGGCAATATGGGGCAGATCGGCCTGGACCAGGTGGTCACCAAGCAATGGTCGGCGGTACAGGCCAAGGCCGCCGAGAACGGCGCCACGGTGGACCTGGTCCTGGCCTACACCGGGGCGGACGGCACCGATTCGGCTCTGCTGCTCTCGGGGGTGGACGCCGGCAAGAACGCCGCGGGTCAGTATGTGTTCACCGGGCAGTTGAGCGCGGATCCGGCGATCAAGGAGACCGCAGTCGACCGGTGGGACGTCGCCGGTGAGGAGTACAAGCCGCTGTATGCGAAGTTCCGGTCGGATTATCAGATCACCGCGGGTCTGGCCCCGTTCAAGACCGTTGAGGTTGATTTCGCCGATGCGGTGTTCGTCGCGGAGACCTACACCCCCACCAGTTACGTGCTTGATGGCGCGTACGCCTTTGACTCCGAGGCCCTCGGGCAGGCGGTGTATACACCCGCGCCCGCGACGGCGGCCGCCCTGACCGCCGCCGCCCAGGCCGGGGACCTCTCGCCGATCACGGCAATGACCCAGCTTCGGGACTCGACCGTGGTGGCCCGGGTAAACGGCGTGGTGGAACTGTGGACCGACGGCAAGAAACAAGTCCTGCACGACTCATCCTGGGGGTATTACACCGGCTTCGGGCCAGGTGGGGGCAACCCCACCCTGATAGCGATCGCACCCAACCGGGTCCTGGAGTACAGCCGACCGTTGAAAGACACCGACGGCAAAGCGGTCGTGAACAATTTCACCGGGAGCATCGCGGGGACCACGCTGACGGTGACGGCGCTGGGGGCCGGCAGTCGGGTCGCGGTCGGCGAGCAGATCAGCGGGCCCGGTATCGCGGCGGGCACCGTGATCAACAAGTACCTTGCGCCGACGGTGTGCACCCAGGCCAGTACGTGTAAACCGGAGCCCGCCGGCCAGGTCAACATCGAGGGCGGCCCCGGCACCTACGAGGTGAGCATCGCCCAGACGGTGGCGACCACGGCAAAGCCGATGACGATCAACCAGCCGGCGGTCATGGCGGTCGCGTCCGGCTTCATCCTCGGGATGAACGACGGTTCGGTCCAGGCATGGTCGGCCACCGCGGGCTGGACCCAACTCCACGACAACGGCTGGGGATCGAAGATCACGGCGATCGCCGCCTACCGCGACGGTGTCGTCGTCGGCCTGGAGAACGGCTCGGTGCAGAGGTGGAACGGTCCGGAAACCAGCCTCGACCCGGACACGTGGAAGAACAACTGGCTCGAACTGAAAGGAACGGGCTGGGATCAGGCGGTGACGAACATCGTCGTGCATCATCAGGCGCTCACCCCCCGCACATCGGGTACCAATACCCTCACGCAAGGTCAGACCCTCCGGATCGGGGACTCGCTGACGTCCGACAACGGGGCGTACACCCTCAAGCTGCAGGACGACGGCAACCTGGTGCTGAGTAACACCCGGGGGGCGCCGATCTGGGCCACCGCCACCTACGGCCAGGGCGTCGATCGGGTGGAGTTGCAGACCGACGGCAACTTCGCGGTCTACAAAGCGGGTGCGGCGATTCCCGAGAACGCCAAGTGGACACCTCCGGGCCAGCCGTCCTTCAACCAGCCCAACGTGCGCCTGGTCGTCCAGGACGACCGCAATGTGGTGCTCTACTCCAACAGCACCGCGGTGTGGTCCTCGGGTACCGCGATCACCGACGCGCCGGAGGGCATCGTCGTCTCGTTGGGAGGGGACGGACCAGGGAGCCACCCCGGTGCGGTGGAGTACTGGGATCCGACCCTGCAAAAATCGCTCAGCGGTCCGTGGATCGAGTTGAAGGACAACGGCTGGAAGAACGCCGTGACGACGATGATCCCGTACGGCAACGGGGTTGCCGTCGGGCTGAAAAGCGGGTCGGTGCAGTACTGGAACGGGGCTGACAACAACCTGAAGAATGGGGCCGGTTGGGACGAACTCCAGGGCACCGGGTGGGACAGTCCGGTCACCTTCATGACCCGCTACGGCGACGGGATCATGGTCGGCCTGAATAGTGCCGCGGTCGAGTACTACACCGGCGGGCAGTGGACCGAACTGCACGGCACCGACTGGAACGCCGCCGTGCAGAACATCACCCCGTATGACTCGAAGGGCGTCGGATCGGGAGTCGTCGTCGGACTGTCCAACGGGTCGGTCCAGTTGTGGAAGGGGCCGCTGGGCAAGGCCGATCGCAACACCTGGAGACAGAACTGGGTCGAGTTACACGACAGCGGCTGGACCTCCGGGGTCTCGGGTCTCCACCCGGTCACCGTCCGGGTCGCCGATTCGCTGGGCAAGGTCGTGGCCCAGGACGGCGTCATCGTGGGCCTGAACAACGGGTCGGTCGAGCAGTGGTCGGGAAAGATCACCGGCAGCACCGGCCAGGGCGACTGGCGCGAACTCGCCGGGCAGGACGTCAACCGGGCCGCCGAGGCGCTCACCAACCCCGACACGCTGAAGACGGCCGTGGCCTACGCCAAGAAGGTGGTGGCCGCGAACAACACCGAGTGGGCGAAGGGGGACAACGCGGTAGGCGGCGCTGCCGACCCGATTTTCAGCGTGGCGTATTTCCAGCCGGCTTCGGATGTCAAGGGTGTTCGCTATCCGATCACGCTGGACAAGAAGATCGAGGCGCTCGACAAGGAGTTCAAGGGCGGCGATGCCTCGGTGAAGCTGGCCTACGACGTCAACGCGATCGCCTACGGCTACGCGTTCATTCCGGATTCCGTGACGGACAAGTTCCTGCCGGGTAAGTATTCCGCGGCGATGCTCGTGGGCATCGAGACTGGGCCCAGACTGACAGTGAACGTGCAGTCCGATGGGACCATCAACTCCGAGAAGTCCAACCTGCTCAACTTCCAGCAGGTCTACACCACGCCGTACGGGATGTTCTCCCTAGGGGCCGGGGTTGATGGGCAGCTGTCCGCCCAGCTAGTGGGCCTGCCGGAAAACCCGAACCTCACTGCGTATGCCTACATGGTGCCCGGCATGCTGATGACCTATAACACCAAGAGCAAGCCCGGCGGGATGCAGTTCGGGTTCAACGCCTACTCCGACTACAGCTTCGGCGACTTCGCCAAAGTCAGAG
>CAIOYU010000052.1 GCA_903862565.1 uncultured Actinomycetes bacterium
CAGATCGGAACGACCCCGAACCGAGCGCGATGCTCGGCAATGAACGCACAGATCAGCGGCGTCGCGGGTCGCTCTCCCGCACGAAGAAACTCGTTGCCGCCTTGAGGATTTCGATCGTTATCTGAGGTCCGACTCGGGTTGTCCACGACGTAGGCGACACGCCGTCGAGGGTGCCGGGAAGTGCGTTGTGGACTGATTATCTTTGGTGTCCGTGAACAGTTCTGGGCTGCGGGTTCAGCCGGTGGTGATGCCGTTCGGTGAACCTCAGTCGTGGACGCTGCTCGACCGGGACGCGATGGTGGTCGAACCGGCCGAGCAGTTCCTGGCGCACCTGCATGCGATCGAACGCTCGCCGAACACGGTCAAGGCCTATGCGCACGATCTGCGGGACTGGTTGGAGTTCCTCGACCAGCGCGGGCTGCAGTGGTCGGGGGTGCGGTTGGAGGACGTGGGCCGGTTCGTGGCGTGGCTGCGGCTGCCCACGGCTGCCCGGGCTGGCAACGTCACGGCGCTGCTGGCTGCGGAGGGTGCATGTTCGGAGTCGACGGTGAACCGAAAGCTGTCGGCGATAGCGGCGTTCTACGAGTTCCATCATCGCCACGGAGTGAACCTCGGCGATCTGCTGACCACCTGGCGGCGCGGGATACGCGGTGGATCGTGGCGACCGCTGTTGGCGCACTTGGGAACTCGACCGGAACGGTCCAAGCAGATTCGGCTTCGCGCCGATCGGCGCATCCCCGACACGTTGGATGCCGAGCAGATCTCGGCGATCGTGACGGCCTGCGACCGGCTGCGCGACCGGTTCCTCTTCACCTTGTTGAGCGTGAGCGGGCTGCGGATCGGCGAAGCATTGGGGCTGCGCCATAGCGATATCGACGCCGCGGCGCGGCTGGTGTCGGTGGTGCCGCGCAGGAACGCGAATCGGGCGCGGGCCAAGGGTGGAGGCGGCCGGCAGGTACCGGTGCCGGCCCGGGCGATCCGGCTCTACGCCGATTACCTGCACGCCGAGTACGGCGAGCTGGACAGTGACTATGTGTTCGTCAACCTGTGGTCAGGTCCGATCGGGCGGCCACTGACCTACCAGAGTGTCTACGATCTGGTGATTCGGATCCGGCAGAGCACCGGAATCACGTTTGGGCCGCACTCATTTCGGCACACCTATGCGACCGACTTGCTGCGCCGAGGGGTGGCAGTCGAGGTAGTGGCTCATCTGCTCGGTCACTCCTCGATCGCCACGACCAGCGACGTATACGCACACCTGAAGATCGGCGATACGCGGCGTGCGTTGGTAGCGGCGGGCTGGCTGGCCGCCCAGGATGTGCCCCAGTGAGCGCCGAGGCGTTGGCCGCACCGCCCGCTCTTATGGAGCGGTTGGATGCGGTGGTGCGACCTGAGTTCCGGGTCGATGTGCTGGTGCCGGCTGTGGGAGATCCGATCCTTGGCACACCCGCGTGTGCGGTACCCGGATGTGTGCACTCCAGCCGCTACGCCACGCTGTGTATGGCGCATCTGGGCCGATGGAAACACGATGGTCGTCCGGAGCGCTCCGCCTGGGTCGCGACCGCGGACCCCACGGTGATGGGCCATCGACCGCTGCAATCATGTCTGGTGCCCGAATGCCGGTTCGGCCAGCATCGGTATCGGTTGTGCTACAAGCACTCCCGCGCATGGGAGGCCGCCCGGCGACCGCCTGTAGACGGGTGGAAGGCGGAGGTTGCCAGCGCACCCGCTGCGCTGTGTGAAATCCCGGGTTGCACGTTGTGGGCCGAACTGGACGGGGGCTGGTGCCGGTCGCACCACGCTCGGTGGCGGCTGCACGGGCGCCCGCCGGCAGCCGAGTTCATCGCCGACTGCCTCAGCTATGGCGAGGACCGCTTCGACTTTCGACCGCTGCCGGCGCGGATGCGGTTGGAGATCGGCTACGCGCTGCAATGCCGGGTCGACGCCAACCGGACCCGCACCACACCCCGATCGGTCAAGCCGCTGCTGGACCACCTCGCGGCCAGCGGTGCCGAGACGCTGCTGGCGCGTCCGCTGGCCGACTGGCTGGCCGGACTGCCCGCAGCAGCATCACTGAACACGCCGCGGGCGTTCCTCGGCTACGCCATCGACTGCCTGCTCGACCTGCGTGAGGGCACAGGGTGGGACAGCGAATACCACCGCGACGTGTGGCTGCTGCGCCGGCTCGGCGTCGGCGGCCACGACGGTGCCCGGCTGGACTTCACCGCGATACAACCACGCTGGCTGCGGGATCTGGCCAAACGATGGTGCCGCTGGCGGATGTCGTGTGGTGTCGGTCTGGGGCAGCTACGCAAGGACCGGATCGCACTGGCCCGTCTGTCACAGCTGACACCGGGGTTGGCCAGCTCGTCCAGCCCGGCCGTACTTGAGCGAGCAGCGCTGGAGGCCTACCTCGCGCAGCTCGCAGTCAAGCTCCCGCACCCCAAGACCCGCAGCAGCGATATCGGCGCCGTAACCGGGTTTCTGCACGCAGTACGCCAGCACCGCTGGGCGTCGCTACCGGCTGAGGCGCAGCTGTATCCCAGCGACCACCCTCGCCGTGAGCAGACACCGGCACCGCGAGCGATTCCCGAGTTCGTGATGCACCAACTCGAAGACCCCACCAACCTCGACCAGATCAGCGACCCGCGGATCCGGCTACTGGTCGAGATTCTCATCCGCACCGGCCTGCGCATCGGCGATGCCACCCGGCTGACACTGGACTGCCTGGTCCGCGACCCACAGGGTGCGGTCTATCTGCGCTACCGCAACCACAAGATGCGCCGCGACGCGATGGTGCCCATCGACGACGAACTCACCACCATGATCCAGACGCAGCAAGCCCGCACCCGACAGCGGTTCCCGGCGAGCAACGTGTTGTTGCCTCGTGGCAGCGCCAACCCCGACGGACGGCTACCCATCCCCACCGCGACGTTCCACCTCCAGCTCGGCCAGTGGCTGCAAAAATGCTGTGTCACAGATGAACTCAGCCAGCCAGTCCATGTCACCGCCCACCAGTTCCGCCACACCGCAGCCACCCGGTGGATCAATCATGACGTGCCCCAAGAAGTCGTCCGACGACTACTCGACCACACCAGCCACACCATGACGGCCGTCTATGCCCGCCTGGCCGACAGCACCATCCGTGAACAGTGGGAACGCGCCCAGAAAATCAACATCCGAGGCGAGCCCATCGACACCACGACCGACGGCCCGCTCGGCGATGCCGAGTGGATGAAACACAACCTCGCCCACGCGAAAATGGCTCTGCCCAACGGCTACTGCGGCCTGCCCCTACAGAAATCATGTCCACATGCCAACGCGTGCCTGACGTGCCCGCTGTTCGTCACGACCAGCCAATTCCTCCCCCAACACCGCAAGCAACTCGACGACACCCGCGCGTTGATCGCCCGCGCCGAGACCGATGGTCACAACCGCCTCGCAGAGATGAACCGCACCGTCGAAACCAACCTGCTCACCATCATCACCACCCTCGAATCCGACCACCATGACTGCCAGTGCGCCTCAACGGGCAGCCAAACACGCTGTGGGGGGCGATCATCCGATGCGCCGTGACAACAGCCAGCACCTCATCGCCGCTGCCCAACGTCGCCGTGCCGACACCCTCGAACGCGCCCGACACGCCCTGCACGAACTCGGCCAAACCGACCAGCAGCACACCATCACCCAGATCGCCGCCCATGCCGGCGTATCCCGCTCCTGGCTCTACGCCCAGCCCGAACTTCGCGACCAGATCCAAACGCTCACCGCGCCCACCAACCCCAAAGCGCCAGAACAGCACATCGAGCGCGGCTCAGACGCCTCGCTACGCCAACGCCTCACCCTCGCACACGAACGCATCCGCGAACTCGACCACGACAACCGCCAACTCCGTAACCAGATAGCCCACCTGCACGGCCAACTACGCGCCGCCCGAATCACCACCACCAACGTCACAGACACCGTCCACAACACAAACGCCGAGATCATGACGCTAAACAGCCAACCCAGCCCCAGATAACGATCGAAATCCTCAAGGCGGCAACGAGTTTCTTCGTGCGGGAGAGCGACCCGCGACGCCGCTGATCTGTGCGTTCATTGCCGAGCATCGCGCTCGGTTCGGGGTCGTTCCGATCTGCCGGGTGCTCAGCGAGCACGGCTGCCAGATCGCCCCGCGAACGTTCTACGCCTGGAAGACGCGCGAGCCGTCCAAGCGGGCCCTGTGGGACATGACGATCACCGAGGTCCTGGCCGGCTACTACGAGCCCGACGAGCACGGCCGGCGCAAGCCGGAGAGCCTGTATGGGGCCACCAAGATGTGGGCCCACCTGAACCGGGAGGGCATCGAGGTGGCCCGGTGCACCGTGGAGCGCCTGATGCGGGTCAATGGCTGGCACGGGGTCACTCGGGCCAAGAAGGTCCGCACCACCGAGGCTGACCCCGACGCCACCCGCCCGCCGGATCTGGTGGACCGCCAGTTCGCGGTGCCGGCGCCGAACATCCTGGTGGTCGCCGACTTCACCTACGTGCGGCTCTCGACCGGGGTGTTCGTCTACACCGCGTTCGCCATCGACGCCTTCGCCGGTCGGATCGTGGGCTGGCAGTGCAGCGCCAGCAAGCACACCGCGTTCGTCGAGTCAGCTATTCGCCAAGCTGCCAGCCAGCGCCGAAGGGATGGTAATCCGTTGATGGGCAACACTATTCACCACTCCGATGCGGGGTCGCAGGGCGGATTCCAGCGGTCGTCGCAACACCTTGATGATGGAGGTGTGTGGTGGCGACGCGAGCGCAGAAGCAGGCGGCCCGGGCGGCCGAAGAATTGGCTGGCCGGCGGCGGCAGTGGGCGGCGGATCGGGCATTGCGGCCCG
>CAIOYU010000053.1 GCA_903862565.1 uncultured Actinomycetes bacterium
AGCAGGCCCGCATTCGGGTTGTCGGCCGAGCCGTCGACGAACAGCCGGAACCCACCAGTGGCCGACGCCTTCGGCAGCGCCAGGAACCCACCCAGCAGACCCGGACCCGAGGTGGTCGTGCTCGCAGCCGCCGCGCCCGCGGTCTTCGCGCCGCCGAACTCCCGGCGGGTGAACGCCATCGCCGCCCAGGCCAGCGGCACCGCCGCCGGCGTGTTCCCACCGCCGCCGGAAGCCAGCCACGTCAAAGGGTTTGCGCTGATCCCCGACACCGCATCCGTTGCCGCGGCAGCCGACATCACCGGAGCCGACGCCGAGGCCGGAGCCACCGCAGGGGAACCGGCCACCGCGCGAACTGCCTGGGCGGAACCGGGCCGGACCGCAGGGGAGGCCGACAATCCTGCCGATGCCGGTGCCGACGACGCCGAAACCGGCGCCGATCCCCCAGAGGCCGATGCGTCCGGCGCGGACCGCATAACAGAGGCCGGCAGAGTGGACAGAGCTGGGCCGTCGGCGACCGCCACCGTCGACACCGACTCGTGCAACTCAGGAGAGTCGGCCGGCGAAACCACCGATTCACTCCCGGAGCGACGCTTGCCCGCCGGGGCCGCCGGCACCGCGGAGTGGGGGCGACCCCGACGCGACGAAACTGCGGACTGGCCGCCGCCGGTGGCGTCGGGAGCCTGCGCGCCCGAAGCCGGGCTGGACACGTTCGATCCACCCGGCGACACCGATCCAACAGACACCGACCCTCCAGAGATCGACGAACCCGACCCGGAGTGTCCAGCCGGCCCAGCCTGCCCACCCGACCGCGCGGCACTGCGCGTCACCCCACCGGAAGACCCGCTGTCCGCCGAACCCGCCGATCCCGACGAACCAGTGGTATCCGCGAACGCGACCCCAGGCGCGCCCGCCACCGCGGCACCCACGCCAAGAGCCACCGCCAGCGCACCCAAACGGCCCACAAAAAGCGAAGCTGATGCACCCGTGCTGTTATCACCGGACATTCTGGTTACCCCCTTCGTTCATGGAAACGCCACCATCAAGCCCCGCACGGTCATGAGATGACGACGAAGAACGGGAGATAAGGCCCAGGACGCAAGGTCACCCTAAGCGACGACACACAGCCACGCACGATGAAATCGCCGTGGCCGGCCGACGCTCAACCGACCGAATTGCATTGACCTCCGGGGACTGTCCGGAATTCGATGTAAGCGGGTCTATCGCTGATTCGGTGTAAGTGGTTTCAACCGCCTCCAGCGTGGGGCAGAAGGAATCACTGCAATGACCAAGACACTCAAGGGCATGGATGCTCAGGTGCAAGAGGCGGCTGCGACCGGCGGGAACGTGGATGAGGGAGGAGGTGGTAGGCAGTGGCGGCGAGGGCGTACTGGTCAGCACGGCCGTCGATCTGCTCGCCCATGAGCTGTTCGGGCGCCGCGTATGCGATCGTGCCGACTGCCGCATTGGTCGCGGTGATTCCGCCGATGTCGTCCGCACTGCGGGCTATCCCAAAGTCGCCGAGACGGATTCGGCGTTGGCCGTCGAAGTCGGGTTTGGTCAGCAGAATGTTGGCGGGTTTGACGTCGCGGTCTAGACCAGAGCCGCCGCGGCCGGCGGCGCTAGAAGAGCGTCCCGGCGAAGAACTGCAGCATGGCGGAGTTGACCGCCTCGGGGCGTTCCAGGAAGCCGAGGTGGCCGGCGTTGGCGATCTGGACGTAACGCCCCTTGGGAATCGCGTCCCCGACCTCCTTGCCCAGCGCCGCGGGGGTGATGAGGTCATCGGCGAAGCCGATCACCAGCACCTCGCTGCTGATCGATCGGTAAGCCGGCAACCGGTTCTCCCGCGGGGCCACACCCAACTGCGCGCGCCAACCCGGGGTGCGCTGCATCGGGAAGGCCATGAACATCTGCAGCCACTCCTCGATCGCCGGGGAGTTGATGGTCCTGGGCGAGAAGTTCTCCAGGATGCGGACCTTCGCGGCGTAGGCGACCGGTAGTTCGACATCGGCGTCGGCCAATTCCAGATCGGCCGTCCGGAACGCGATCCGCGTGGTGTCGACCCGACCGCGGGTGCCCATCAGCACGGCCTGGGTCACCAGGTCGGGGCGGGCCAGCATGAGTTCCTGGGCGATGAACGCGCCCATCGACATGGCCACCACGCGGGTGGGCCCGCCGATCACCGACTCGATCAACTCAGCGGTGTCGGCGACCACCTGCTCGGTGGTGAAGCCCTCGGCGTTCTCGGTGGCCCCTACCCCGCGGTTGTCGAACGTGATGCAGCGGTAGCCCGCCGCCAGGAAAGCCGGTACCTGATGGATGTGCCAGGTACGGCCGGCGCCGCCGGTACCGGCGATGAACAGCACCGGGTCGCCGGTTCCCTTGTCGTCGAAGGCCAGGTTGGTCACGGCAGAACGGTAGCAGCGGGTCCACCCAGTGCTCATATGAAAGACATAGAACACGTGAATAGTTTTTCGGTATTCTGAGAGCATGAACACACTGCTCGCGCGTTTCATCCCGGCCCTGGCTGCGGGCGCAGTCCTGGCTACCGCTCTGTCACCCGTGGCCGCCGCTGCCGACCCCAGCGAGTGGCCGCAGCCGGGATCACAACCGGCCGATGTCATCCTGCGGGAACTCGAGAGCACCGGCTACAACGTTGGGATCAACTGGACCAACAACGGCAAAGGGGTCCCACTCGCCCGCTGTCAGGTGTCGGGCTACCACGCACCCGGCGTGATCGACGCTGCCGATCCGGCATTCACCAGCATCTACGTGGACGTCGTCTGCCCCGACGAGGACTGAGCGGAGCCGAGCAACGGGTAACACTCCCGCACCCGTTCGATCCACCAGTCCCGGCGGTCGGCGGCGGCCGCCAGGAACGCAAGGCGGGCGGGGTCGGGGACGACGTCAGCGACGGTCAGGAACCCGTTGACGACGTTCACGTCGGCCACATCCTCGACGAAAAGGCCACCGGTGCCCAGCCCGCAGGCATGCTCCACCCATGGCAGCGACGCCGCGGCGGCCAGGCCCGCGGCGATGCCGACCGCGGAGTCCAGCGCGCTGGACACCACCACCGGGATGTCGACCTGCGCCGCGATGGCCAGCATCGCCCGCACTCCTCCCAGTGGGGCGACCTTGAGCACGGCTACGTCGGCGGCCTTCGCCCGGACCACCGCCAGCGGGTCGGAGGCCTTGCGGATGCTCTCGTCGGCGGCGACCTTGACGCCGATGCGCCGTCGCACCTGGGCAAGTTCGGCGACCGTGCGGCAGGGCTGTTCGAGGTATTCCAGTGGGCCGCTTTCGGTCAGTGCCGCGGCCGCGGCCACCGCCTGGTCCACCGTCCACCCGCCGTTGGCGTCGACCCGCACCGTCGGGACCGAAGACCGCACCGCCTCTACTCGGGCGACATCGTCTGCCAGCGTCTGACCCGGCTCGGCGACTTTCACCTTCGCCGTTGTCGACCCCGGGAAGCGGGCCAGCACCTCGGGGACCTGCGCGGCCGGCACCGCGGGCACGGTGGCGTTGACCGGGATTCTGGTCCGCATCGCGACCGGCCTTGGGCTGTAAGCGGATTCGATGCCGCTGGCCAGCCACGCCGCCGCCTCCGAAGGCTCGTACTCGACGAAGGCGCCGAATTCACCCCAGCCGGCCGGCCCATCGATGAGCGCCACCTCGCGAACCGTGATGCCGCGAAACCGAACCCGCATCGGCAGCGCGACGACGTGCAGGCGATCCAGCAGGTCGTCGAGCGTCATCAGATCGCGCGGTCTTGGTTCTCCCAGTAGGGCTTGCGCAGATCCTTCTTAAGGAGCTTGCCGGTGGGGTTGCGAGGCAACACCTCCATGATGTCGATGCTCTTGGGGCACTTGTAGCGGGCCAGCCGATCCTTGCACCACTCCAGCAGTTCGGCCTCGGTGGTGTGCGCACCGGCGCTGAGTTCGACGACAGCCTTGACCGACTCGCCCCACTTCGGGTCCGGGATACCGAACACCGCGGCGTCGAGCACCGCGGGATTGTCGGTCAACGCACGCTCGACCTCCACGGAGTAGATGTTCTCGCCACCGGAGATGATCATGTCCTTGAGGCGGTCCTCGACGAAGATGAACCCGTCGGCATCGACGCGCCCGATGTCGCCGGTGCGGAACCAGTGGTCCTCGGTGATCGCCTCCGCGGTGGCATCGGGCTTGTTGTGGTAGCCCTTCATCAACTGCGGTGTCCGGAACCACAACTCGCCGGCGATGCCGGGTTCGACGTCCTGGAGGGTGCCCGGGTCGACCACCCGGACCTCAACCTCGTGCATGGGCTGGCCGGCGCTGACCAACCGCTCGGGGTGCGCCGCGTCGCGGTGCGCCTCGGGACTGAGCTGCGACACCGCGCCGCACACCTCGGTGAGCCCGTACACCTGGACGAAGTCTGTGTGAGGCAAGGCCTTCAGCGCGTCCTTGAGCAACGCGTGCGGCATCGGGGAGGCGCCGTAGACGAACGTGCGCAGGCGACCGAACAGTGCTGCCGCCTCGGGTCCGGACTCCAGCACCTTGCCGATCACGGCGGGCACCAGGAAGGTGCGGGTGGCGCCCTGCAGGATCCCGCCGGCCAGGGTCATGCCGTCGGCCTCGCGGGTCATGATGGTCGGCACGCCCGCGTGCAGGGTGAACTGCACGAACGACGTTCCGCCGACGTGGAACAGCGGCATGGCCACCAGGGTCTTGTCGTCGTCCTCGAAGTCGAACGTTCCGGAGTTGAGAGTGTGTGCGATCAGGTTGGCCTGAGTGAGCTCAATGCCCTTGGGCTTACCCGTGGTGCCCGAGGAGTACATGATCACGCAGACGTCATCGGGGCTGACGTCGGCGCCCTGACCCCGCGGCGTCGCGGCGGCGAGCACAGCCTCGTACTCGTCACCCTCGCCGCCCTCGGGCGTGACCTCGATGATGTCGGTGACCATCGGGATCTGATCGCGAATCTTGTCGACGGACGCCCGCAACTCGGCCCCGACCACGATCAGCTTGGCGCCGCAGTCGTTGATGACGTAGTCCATCTCCGCGGCGGCCAGACGGAAGTTGATGATCGCCGTGGCGGCGCCGAGGCTGGCAGCGGCCATGGTCAGCTCAACGCAGGCCGGGTGGTTCTTGTCGAGGAACGCCACCACGTCGCCGCGGCCCACACCGCGCTCGGCCAGCACTCCGGCCAGCCGGCGCACCCGGTCGTTCAGCTGGGCCCAGGTGAAGCTGCGGCCCAGATAGTGCATCGCCTCACCGTCGGGCTTGTGCTCAGCCCAGTAGGTCAACGGGTCGTCGAGGAAGCGAGGGGCCGGGATGTCTTTCAGAGCAAGCGCCATATCGGACAGGGTGCCATTCACGCCGCGAAAACTTGGGCGGTTTCCATCAATCGGATGACTCCTTCGTCACCGCCGACAAGTCCTACTCTGTCAGTCATGCCCGAGGACATGCTGCGTCATCCCGTGCACTCCGGGCATCTCACCGTGGGCGCGCTCAGGCGCCACCGGAACCGGCCGGTGTTGTTCCTCGGCAATGCCACGCTGACCGGCGGCGAGTTGGCCGACCGGATCAGCTGCTACATCCAGGCTTTCGAAGCACTCGGCGCCGGCACCGACGCCACCGTCGGTTTGCTCTCACTGAACCGGCCCGAGGTGCTGATGATCATCGGCGCCGGACAGACCCAGGGCTATCGGCGCACCGCCCTGCACCCGCTGGGCTCCCTGGACGACCACGCCTACGTACTGGCCGACGCGGGTGCGACGGCTTTGATCATCGACCCCGTCCCGATGTTCGTCGATCGGGCGGTGGGCCTGCTGGCGAAGGTGCCGGCGCTGAGAAAGGTGCTGACGCTCGGACCGGTCCCGGCGGAACTGGGCGGCCCCGAGAACAACAACGTCGGCGTCGACCTCGTCGCCGAAGCGGCCCGGTACACACCGAAACCGTTGGTGGCCAAGGACCTACCTCCCGACCACATCGCCGGACTCTCTTACACGGGCGGCACCACGGGCAAGCCCAAGGGCGTGATGGGTACGGTCGGTTCGATCCTGACGATGACGACCATCCAGCTCGCCGAGTGGGAATGGCCGGAGCATCCCCGGTTCCTGATGTGCACCCCGCTATCGCACGCCGGGGCGGCCTTCTTCATTCCCACGATCGTCAAGGGCGGCGAGATGATCGTGCTGCCCAAGTTCGACCCCGCCGAGGTGCTGGCCACCATCGAGGAACGGCGGATCACCGCGACCATGCTGGTGCCGTCGATGATCTACGCCCTGATGGACCACCCCGATTCACACACCCGCGACCTGACGTCCCTGGAGACGGTGTACTACGGCGCCTCGGCGATGAACCCGGTGCGACTGGCCGAGGCGATCCGCCGGTTCGGCCCGATCTTCGCGCAGTACTACGGGCAGTCCGAGGCGCCGATGGCGATCACCTATCTGGCCAAGTCCGACCACGACGAGGCGCGGTTGACCTCCTGTGGACGTCCCACACTGTTCGCGCGCACCGCCTTGTTGGGCCCCGGCGGGAAGCCGGTGCAACAGGGTGAGGTCGGCGAGATCTGTGTGGCCGGACCGCTGCTGGCCGGTGGTTACTGGAACCTGCCGGAGGTCACCGCGGAGACCTTCACGGACGGGTGGCTGCACACCGGCGACATGGCCCGCGAGGACGAGGACGGATTCTTCTTCATCGTCGACCGGGTCAAGGACATGATCGTCACAGGCGGCTTCAACGTGTTCCCGCGCGAGGTCGAGGATGTCGTCGCCGAGCACCCGGCCGTCGCGCAGGTCTGCGTCATCGGCACCCCCGACGAGAAGTGGGGTGAGGCGGTGACGGCGGTGATCGTGCTGCGGCCCGGGCAGCCGTCCGATCCCGAGTCCGTCGCCAAGGTCGCCGACGAGATTCGGGCGGCCGTCAAGGAACGCAAAGGGTCGGTTCAGGTGCCCAAGCAGGTCATCGTGGCGGACTCGGTGCCGTTGACGGCGCTGGGGAAGCCGGACAAGAAGGCCGTGCGGGCGAAGTTCTGGGAAGGGGCGTCACGTGCCATCGGTTGAGGCGGTGCTGTTCGACTTCTCCGGAACCCTGGCCAGGCTCGAGGAAGACGACAGTTGGTTCACCGGAATGGGGTTGGATGCGGCCCGGCAGGTCGAGGTCATGGACCGGATGACCCATCCCACCGCCGACGTCGATCACCACGCGTGGGCACACCGCGACCTCGATCCCGTCAGGCATCGCGAGGCCTACATGCATGTGCTGCGCGAGTCCGGGCTACCTGAGACACATGCGGCTTCGTTGTATGGAAAACTCAGCGATCTGGAATCCTGGACCCCGTATCCTGATACGGCCAGTGTTCTGAATGCGTTGCGCACCATAGGAATCCGCACGGCGGTAGTGTCCAACATCCCCTGGGACATCCGCCAGGCTCTCTCGGCGTTCGGAACCGGAGCCGACGAATACGTCCTGTCCTTCGAGGTCGGTGTGGTCAAGCCGGATCCGCGAATCTTCGAGATCGCGCTGGACTTGCTCGGCGTTGACCCCGGGCACACGCTGATGGTGGGCGACAGTCCGGAGAACGATGGTGCGGCAACGGTGCTCGGATGCGGATTCGCCTTGGTGGACCCCCTACCGACCATGGATCGGCCGACCGGGCTGATCGACGCGCTCGGCGCCGCGGGAGTCGTGCTTTAGCCGCCGAACACCTCGCTGGCGTCACGGTCGGGGAATCCTGGCGTACGGTCAAGCCGTGAGCGACAACCCGTTCAAACCAGAACTCTGGCGCACCGTCGAGGGCTTCGAGGACCTCACCGACATCACCTACCACCGGCACGCTCCCGACGGGGCTCCCCGACCGACGGTACGGGTGGCGTTCAACCGCCCCGAAGTGCGCAACGCCTTCCGTCCGCACACCGTCGACGAGCTCTACCGCGCGCTCGACCACGCCCGGATGTCGCCCGACGTCGGAGTGGTGCTGCTGACCGGAAACGGCCCGTCACCCAAAGACGGCGGCTGGGCATTCTGCTCCGGTGGCGACCAGCGCATCCGCGGACGCAGCGGCTATCAGTACGCCGCGGGTGAGACGGCCGAGACCGTCGACCCGGCCCGCGCCGGACGGCTGCACATCCTCGAGGTCCAGCGGCTGATCCGATTCATGCCCAAGCCGGTGATCTGCCTTGTCAACGGCTGGGCGGCCGGGGGCGGCCACAGCCTGCACGTGGTGTGCGACCTCACCCTGGCCAGCCGGGAGCACGCCCGGTTCAAGCAGACCGACGCCGACGTCGGCAGCTTCGACGGCGGCTACGGCAGCGCCTACCTCGCCCGCCAGGTGGGCCAGAAGTTCGCCCGGGAGATCTTCTTCCTGGGCCGCACCTACGACGCTGAGCAGATGCACCACATGGGGGCGGTCAACGAAGTGGTCGATCACGCCGATCTGGAGAAGGTCGCCTGCGAGTGGGCGGATGCGATCAACGGCAAATCGCCTCAGGCGCAACGGATGCTGAAGTTCGCGTTCAACCTGCTCGACGACGGACTCGTCGGCCAGCAGTTGTTCGCCGGCGAAGCCACCCGGCTGGCGTACATGACCGACGAAGCCGTCGAGGGCCGTGACGCATTCCTGGAGAAGCGCGACCCGGACTGGAGCCCGTTCCCCCGCTATTTCTAGGTCTCCATAGACTCAAGGAGTGAACCCGATAAGCCGCAGGTTGTCCGAAGCGATCGCCATGACCGGGTACCGGCCGCCGCTGAGCTTGCCGAGCCGGACGCGAATTCCTTTGCGCGGCAAGCGGGTACTTGTCACCGGCGCATCCTCGGGTATCGGGGAAGCCGGTGCCGAGCAGTTTGCCGCCGAAGGCGCCGAGGTGATCGTCGTCGCCCGCCGCGCCGAGTTGCTGGAGGAACTCACCGAGCGGATCGCTGAAGCGGGCGGCACCGCCACCGCGATGCCGTGCGACCTGTCCGACCTCGACGCCGTCGACGCGTTGGCGCAGACGGTCGAGGAGCGCTTCGGCGGAGTCGACATCCTGGTGAACAATGCCGGGCGTTCGATCCGCCGGCCGCTGGCCGACTCGTTGGACCGCTGGCACGACGTCGAGCGCACCATGCAACTCAACTACTACTCCCCGCTGCGACTGATCCGCGGCCTGGCGCCCGGGATGCTCGAACGGGGCGACGGGCACATCATCAACGTGGCCACCTGGGGCGTGCTCAGTGAGGCCTCCCCGCTGTTCAGCGTGTACAACGCCTCCAAGGCCGCGCTGAGCGCGGTGAGTCGGACCATCGAGACCGAGTGGTCGCGTAACGGTGTGCACTCGACCACGCTGTACTACCCGTTGGTGTCCACCCCGATGATCGTCCCGACCAAGGAGTACCGCGGTGTTCCCGCACTGAGCCCGGCCGAGGCCGGCCGGTGGATGATCGACGCCGCCAAGCACCGCCCGGTGCGGATCGCGCCCCGGTTCGGGATGACAGCCCGCGCCATCGACTTCGTCGCCCCCGGTGTGCTCAACGGGATCCTCAAACGTCAACAGATGCAACCGAACAGCCCGGTCTAGGAAGGCGCCATGGAGATCCTCGCGAGCCGGATGCTGCTGCGCCCCAAAGATTACGAGCGATCACTGATTTTCTATCGGGACACCCTCGGACTGGCGATCGCCCGCGAGTACCCCGGCGGCACAGTCTTTTTCGCCGGTCAGTCGCTGCTCGAACTGGCCGGGCACGGCAGGCCGGCAGACGCCGACGGGGTGTTCCCGGGGGCGCTGTGGCTACAGGTGCGCGACCTCTACGCCACCCAGGACGAGCTTCGGAGTAGCGACGTCGAGATAGCCCGGGAAGCGCGTCAGGAACCCTGGATGCTGCACGAGATGCACGTCGTCGATCCCGACGGGATCACACTGATCTTCGTGCAGGTTCCGGAGGATCACCCGTTGCGGGGGGATTCGCGTCGCGGACCTCTCAGGACCGGCGATTCTCCAGAGGCCAGCCCACCGAGGCCAGCCGAGCCGCAACCTGATGCATCTCCTCGGGGTTAGGTTCCTTCTCGGTGACCTGACGGATCGCGTCCCGGATCTGTGCTTCGCTGACCGGAGTCTCGAAATCAGCTTCGCGGAGGATGGTCGAGGCCGCCTTGACCACCTCGTCCTCGTTGAGTGAACGCATGAGCAGAGCAAGAAGTGGGAAGTAGTCCTTTGGCGGTACGCCCTGGGGATAGCCCTCGTGGAGCCAGTCCAGAACGTTGTCAGTGAAGCCGTGTTCCTCGTCGGTTGTCATCTGGGGCCTCCCTCACTTCTTGGGGAACATTGGGAAGAGATCGACGCCGAAGTGATGAATGATCGTCGAACGGGTGATCCAGGCCACCGCGGTGAGGATCACCGCCCCGACGAACACGAACAGCAGGATGCCGAGGTACTTCAGGGCGGGGTTGGGCTTGTGGATCACATGGTCCGCCTCTTCGCCGCCTGCGCCGAACGAGTAGGCCACCAGGCCCGTGGCGAACACCGCGGGCAAACCCGCACCGAGCACCAGTCCGACGATGAGCACCTTGAAAATGGATTCCAGGTAATGCATCAGCGAGTCCTTACGTAGTCAGGCGTACTGGTTCAGACCGAAGTCTTCGGGCTGGACGTGGGCGTGGCACCGGCCTTGGCCGACTTGGTCGCTTCGCGGACCTCCGCGGGCACCACCGAGTTGGTCGATGAATCCCAATCCGCGTTGACGTTGGTGTGGTCGACCTTCTGCTGCTGGGCCCGCCACCACATGTAGCCCGACAGCCCGACCAGGATGACGAAAATCAGCCCGTCACCGGCCAGTGCGGAGGACGTCAGGTTCTTGACTCCGTGTGAAAGCCAGTAGGAGAGCGCACCCACCAAGGCGGCGGCCGGGAGCGTGATCACCCAGGCGGTGGCCATTCGTCCCGCGACCGACCAGCGCACCTCCGCGCCGGGCCTGCCCACGCCGCTGCCGAGGATCGAACCGGTGGCGACGTGCGTGGTCGACAACGCCATCCCGGCGGCGCTGCTGCTGAGGATGATGGCGGCCGACGATGCCTCCGCCGCGAGACCCTGCGGAGAATCAATCTCGACGAGACCCTTGCCGAGCGTGCGAATGACCCGCCAGCCGCCCAGGTAGGTACCGAGACCGATGGCCACCGCACAGCTGGCGATGACCCAGAACGGGAGGCCATCCTTTTTGACGTCACCAGTCAGGTGTCCGGTGGTGATCAGCGCGAGTGCGATGACACCCATGGTCTTCTGCGCGTCGTTGGTGCCATGGGCAAGGGCGACCAGTGAGGCGGTGGCGATCTGGCCCCAGCGGAAGCCCGCCTCGCGGCGGCGGTTTAGCACCGTGCGTGTGATCCGGTACACCAGCCAGGTTCCGCAGGCGGCGACGAGGCAGGCGATCACGGGAGCGGCGAGAGCGGGGATCAGAACCTTCTGGGTGACGCCGTCCCAGTTCACGCCCTTCAAGCCCAGTGCTGCCAGACCGGCTCCGATGAGGCCGCCGAACAGTGCGTGGGACGAACTCGAAGGGATACCGAACAACCAGGTCAGCAGGTTCCACAAGATTCCGCCGATCAGGCCGGCGAAGATGATCGTCAGCCCCATGGACGCATCGATGCCCGGAAGGAGCTGGCCTGTCTTGCTGTCCTGCACCTTGAGTACCGACGTGGTCACAGTGACGGCGACCTCAACCGACAGGAACGCACCAACGAGGTTCAGCACGCCAGCGAGCAGTACGGCGGTCTTGGGCTTGAGCGCCCGCGTCGCAATGGATGTGGCCATCGCGTTACCCGTGTCGTGGAAGCCGTTGGTGAAGTCGAAGGCCAACGCCGTCGCGATCAGCAGCACAAGAATGATCATCTCTGCACTCATGGCCGTAATTCTGCGACCACCGGCGATGTTTTGGCCAATTTCCAGCAAATACGCATTGGTGCCCTACCTGCGGGTTTGCCCAGATCCGGCAGTTATTCACTATCCATTCATCAAATGTCGGCCCCCAGTTCGCTGCGTTCGGGACTCGACGGGGTGAAATGGCGGAGTTACCAATTTCCTCAGCGTTGGGCAGTCGGGCCGCTGAGCTGGCGGCATACGGAGGTGGACGGTGAGCCGATTCCTCACGAGCATCGTCTCCTGGCTACGTGCCGGATATCCGAACGGCGTTCCCCAGAATGACTACCTGCCGATCCTGGCGCTCCTGTCCCGGCGGCTCGCAAGCCATGAGGTCGCCCAGGTCGCTCGTCAGTTTCTTCAGTCACCGCCACCGGGCTACGTGGACATCGGCGTTGCGATCCTGGGGATCACCGATCAGCTACCGTCACCGGTCGACGTCGAGCGGGTGCGGGCCAAGCTGGCGGCCTTCGGATGGCCGCTCGATTACCCCCACGACACGGAGGCGATTGACGTGGCACCCACTGAAACAGGGTCAGACGAAGAGGAAGCCCGATAACCGATCGTCGCCGCCTCCTGACGCTGGCCGTCCCGTCCGGCCCCGCGGCGCCCTCCCTCATGGCGGCCCTCAATGGCGTCCTGAACTGCCATGGCGCACCCGTTCTGCCGGTCCCGGCCGACGACCCGCGCGAAACCGAACTGCTGACGACGTCATTGTGGGTGGGCGAGGAGGTCCGGGGCCCCGGCGACCGAGAAGACGACGGGGACCGAGAAGACATAGCCCTCGTCATCGCCACGTCCGGAACCACCGGAACCCCGAAGGGCGCGCTGCTGACGGCATCTGCACTCAAGGCCAGCGCGTCGGCCACCCATGAACGGTTGGGCGGCCCCGGCACGTGGCTGCTCGCTCTGCCGGCCCACCACATCGCCGGCATTCAGGTCCTGGTGCGCAGCGTGCTGGCCGGAACAGTCCCGATCTCCCTCGACCTCTCGTCCGGCTTCGACCCCGGCGAACTTCCCAGGGCGGTGGCCGAACTCGGCTCGGGCCGGCGGTACACCTCGCTGGTCGCCAGCCAGTTGGCCAAGGCCCTTGAGAACCCGGCCGCCACCGAGGCACTGGGCGAACTCGACGCGGTGCTGCTCGGCGGCGGCCCCGCACCGCGCCCGATCCTGGAACGAGCCGCCGCAGCCGGCATCACGGTGGTCCGTACCTACGGGTCCAGCGAAACAGCGGGCGGCTGCATCTACGACGGTCTGCCACTGGACGGGGTCCGGGTGCGCATCGACGGTGCCGGCGACGAACCGGGCCGCATCGTCATCGGCGGTGTCACGCTGGCCAAGGGGTACCGTAATCCACCCGACCCGGACCCGTTCTCCGAGCCGGGCTGGTTTCACACCGATGATGTCGGATTGCTCGATGATGCGGGTCGCCTGACGGTGCTGGGGCGCATCGACGAGGCGATCAGCACGGGTGGGCTGACCGTTCTGCCCGCAGTGGTGGAAGCAGCGCTGTCCCGGCATCCGTCGGTCGCCGAGTGCGCGGTGTTCGGGATCGCCGATGATCGGCTGGGTCAGCGGGTGGTTGCCGCGGTGGTGCTGAAGCCCGGGATGACAACCCTGCCCCTCGCGGAGGTGCGCGAGTTCGTCGCCGGCTCACTGGACCGGACGGCAGCGCCACGCGAACTGCACATCATCGACTCACTGCCCCGCCGCGGGATCGGAAAGCTGGATCGGCGGGCCCTGCGCCAGCGCTTCGGCGGCTAGGCTTCCGGCCAGTGCGATGAACACGAGCCGGCTGGATTCGCCTGTGCGCCAAGGGCCTCCGCTGGTGACGCTGCGCCGGCTGGCCACCCGGTGGACGATGGTGCGTTGGTTGGGGTCATCGGCGAGGCGGACGATGCCTTTGACCCTCATCATCCCCGCCGGGAGACCGTCGAGAAGTTCGTCCAGTGCCGGCCGAGTCAACGGCTCATCGAAGGTGACACTGGCGCTGACGTGGTCATGGGAGCGTTCGGCCGACTGTTCGCTGCGCGGTTCGGCGGGCTCCAGTCCCGTCAACGCGGCCAGCGGAACCCGTCCGTCGCGGGCATGCAGCACCGGAACACCGGGGGCCACGTGCCCCAGCCATAAGTCGAGTTCCGCGAGTTCCCGTGCCGTGACGAGGTCGATTTTGTTGAGCACCAACACATCCGCGGCCGCCAACTGGCGGCGGATGGTACGGCCCACGACCGGATGCCGTTCGCGGCGGCGAACGGTCTCGGCATCCAGCAGCACGACGACGCCGTCAAGGTCGAACCCGGGAGTCAGAGCGTGGTGGGCGATCGCGGCCGGGTCGGCGATGCCGCTGGCCTCGATGATGAGATGGTCGGGCGGATCGCCGCGATCCCGGACCCGCCACAGTGCCGTCATGAGGTCGCTGCCGATAGCACAGCACACGCAGCCGTTGGTCAGCGTGATGGTGTCGCCGTCGACTCCCGCGATCAGGTCGCCATCGATGCCGATCTCACCGAAGTCGTTGACCAGCAATGCGATCCGCCGGCCGGCCGACTGGGACAGCACTCGGTTGAGCAGCGTGGTCTTGCCGGAACCCAGGTAGCCGCCGATCACGGTGACCGGGATGGGTGCGCTCACCCGTGCTCGGCCTCGAAGATCTCGCCGCCCACGACAGTCCCCCACACCGTGATGTCGCGGATGGCCATCGGGTCGACGTCGAGCGGAGACTCCGAGAGCACCGCGAAGTCGGCGAACTTTCCGGCTTCGATGGAACCGATCTCGTGATCCATGTGGATCTGGAACGCTCCGCCGATGGTGGCGGCGTGCAACGCCTCGTAGGGCGTGAGCTTCTCGTAGTCGCCGAGCACCCGCCCACTGGGCGTCACCCGGTTGACGGCGCACCACATCGTCATCAGGTGGCCGATCGGGGTGACACCGGAGTCGCTGTGGAACGACAGTGGCACGCGGTTCTCCAGTGCGGTCCGGCAGGCCCACATTCCGCGGGCCCGCTCCGGGCCCATGGTCTGCTCGTAATGCTGGTCGCCCCAGTACCAGATGTGGTTGGTGAAGATGTTGGCGCAGATGCCCAGCCGGCCCATCTTGCGGTACTGCGCGGCCGTCGTCGTCTGTGAGTGCTGCAGGACGTGGCGGTGGTCCAGCCAGGCGTCGGTGCGCAGCACTTCTTCAATGGCTTCGACGAAGATCTGCCCGGCGCCGTTGCCGTTGCAGTGGCAGTGCACGTTGAGCTTGCGGGCGTGAAAGGCCTTGACCGCGGCCAGCAGATCCTCCGGGGAAAACTGCAGCAGGCCGTGGTCCTCGCCGGTGTAGTAGCCCGGCTCCATCATCACCGCGGTCCAGCCCTGGATCGATCCGTCGGCGACCAGTTTGATGCCCGGGGATCGCAGCTTGTCGGTCTCGATGTCACGCAGCCTCACAGCGGCCTCGGCGATGGCGTCGTAGTCGGCGGTGCTGCCGGGCATGGCCGGCAGGTTGTAGAGCACCATCCGCGCCGGGAAGGCCGCGTCGTTGACGGTGTCCTGCCACACTTTGACCTGATCGGGGGCGATCAGCAGCATTCCGACCAGTTCGGTGGACGTTGTCACCCCGGCATTGCGGCACATCGCGGCATGGATCTGGATGGGCGTGGGGCCCAGGCTGGCCGCCATCAGCTTTCCGAAGGCGGCCGTGGCCAGGGTCATGGCCGGCGCCTCCTGGAGTTCGCCGTTGAGTTCGCCGTCGGGGTCCCTGCCGATGCCGGGTGTCGGACTGTCCTTGGTGATTCCCTCGGCGTCCAGCAGAGCGGTGTTGACCGTCGCCAGGTGACCGCTGGCGTGCCGGACGAACACCGGGCGGGTGCTCGACACCTGATCGAGCTCACGTTTAGACAACCGGGGCAGCTCCGGGAAATAGATCGGATCGAAACCGTTGGCCACCAACGGTTCTCCGGCCGGAAGATTGCCGTCTTCTTCCTTCAGTCGCGCGATGAGGTCCGCATAGCCGCGGATTGGCTTGGTGCTGCTGCCGTCGGACAACGGATAGGGGTGATACCCGACATAGGGCGCGAGTTCACTGGCGCTATCCATCGTGTGGCCATGGGCTTCAACGAATCCCGGGATCAGGACGTAGTCGGCGAAACGATCGTCGACCGTCGCTGCGCCCCAACTCTGGCACTCCGCCAGGGTGCCGGCGCAGATGACTCGGCCGGCGCGCACCGCAACAGCCTGAACCTCGGGGTTCGCCGGGTTCATCGTCACGATCTTGCGTGCTGTGAAAATGGTTGTCACAACACGCAATTATGCGTCACCTTCCCAGGTACAGGTAGTAAAGCCCGTCTTCACCCTGATGGCAGCTCCAGTGCGAGTAGGGTCCTCCACTCTGACTGATCCGCAGCGCCGGTCCGTCGGCTTGGCAGTCCGCGAGCGTGGCGTAGTTGCCTTCGACCTGAACCGCGTCGGCGCCGGCGATGCCGGCGCCCACGCCAACAGCAAGCACCCCCAGTCCCAGCCCCGCACAGAGCCTTGCCGTGACCACACCGGTCGCCCGGGCCCTCACCGACCACCTCACTTCGCCCACCGCCCTTTCATTTCCGTCCCCGCCGCCGGGGCTGCCCGCTGAGCGCGGATTCCAACTCCGCCAGCGCGGGTTCGATGCCGTCGGCGAGTTCCTCGATGTCGTCGGCGATCTCAGGGGTTGTGATGAAGCCGAAATCCATCCAGTCCCGGTAGCTGAAGCAGGTGACGTTGAGCCCGACGTCCATCAGCAGCGGCCCGATCGGGGTGAAGTCCTCCACGATCGCGCCGTCGGCGTACAGCGGGACCGGCGGCCCCGGCACGTTGGAAACCACCAGGTTGATCGGCGGCACGTTCTCCCCGAGCCGGCTGGCGGTGAACGCCCGAGCCGCCAGCCGGAACAACCCCGGGGGCGTGGTCTCGGTCAGGCCCATGATCTGGTGCGCGGTCAGCGCCTCCGTCATCTGCTTGGCCGCCTGCGACACCCGGTAGATGGCGCGGATCCGCCGAGCAGGGTCGGCCATCTCGGTGGGCAGGCTGACCGTCATCGAACTGATGGCGTTACCGCTGCGACTCTCTCCCTCGACGTCAGGGGTGCGGGTGGACACCGGCACCTGTGCCACCATCGGCCGGTCCGGAAGTTCGCCCCGTGCAGTGAGATACGAGCGAAGGGCCCCGGCAACCAGGGCCAGCACCACGTCGTTGACCTTGACGCGGTAACCCGCCTTGACCGCCTTGACCCGTTCCAGGGACACCCGCGCGGAACTGAACCGGCGATGCTGGGAGACGACGGCGTTGAACCGGGTGGGTGGCGCCTCGAAATATCCGGGCGGCTTCTCCGGGATGGACCGCACGGCAAGGCGTTGACGCACCGTCTGATCCGCCAGCCGCAGAAGCCGATACGGCGTCATGACCCCGACGTTGACCACCTCGCCGAGCATCCGCAGTTCGGTCCGCGGCAACCGTGCCAAGGCCCCCGGCTTGGACGGTTCGACGGCCGGCGGTCGTGGCTGGGGGGTGAGATCGAACAGGATCTCGCTGACCCCGGCGCCCGACACCCCGTCCACCAGGCAGTGGTGGATCTTCGTGAGGATCGCGACCCGGCCACCCTCGAGTCCTTCGATGAACCACATCTCCCACAACGGCTTCGAGCGATCCAGCGGGTAGGACAACAGCCTGGAGACGAGTTTCTCGAGTTCCTTGCGCCCGCCGGGACTGGGGATCGCGCTGTGCCGGATGTGGAAGTCGATCTCGGGTTCGACCTCCACGTACCACGGCCGGTCCAGGCCGAACGGGGTCTCGACGACGCGGTAGCGCAACCGGGGCAACTCGGGCAATCGGGCCGCGACCAGATCCCGCACACTCTCGAAGGAGAAGCCTGGCAGATCGCTCGGGTTGCAGACGGCCAGAGCACCGATATGCATGTGCCAACTGGGCGTCTCAGCGAACCAGAACGCCGCGTCCACACCGGACATACGGGGCATAGCGATCAGCGTAGATCCGCCGGGTGCCTCACTGTCGGGGTTTTGGGGACCTCGGAATCAGCCGGCTCAGGACGGGTTGGACGGGCAGGTGATGGTGACGTAGGCCTGCTTCTCCGAGCCGACCGAACCGACGGTGTTGATGTCGGTCACGTTGCACTGATCAAGGTCGACGTCGGGATCGCCGTTCTCGAACTGCGTGATGACGTCATAGCCCGCGGACTCCAGGTCGCTGATCGTGGCGGCGGCGGATTCCGAGCCGGCCTCGACAACGGGGGGATCGGCCAGCACCGAGGGCGAAAGTGCCACCGCCGTGCCCGCGGCAAGGAAAAGACCCGCCAGCACCGTTGTCTTCTTCACGTGCGTCTCCTCGATAAAGGCTCAATCCTCAAGAGTACGGGAGAGCCGTTCGGCGGCATTGACGTAATCCTCGATGAACTCCAGGACGACCTCGCGGGCCGGCTTGATCTTGTTCATCAGACCGACGCCCTGACCGACCCAGTACGTCGACAGTGCCTGCGCGCCGGGGTGGCCGCTCTCGGCCAGCTTGTCGATACGACGCAGCGCCGGCTCGGCGACCATCGCCTGCAGCGGCAGCGGCAGCGGCTGGCGGCCACCCGGATTCGGCGCCCAGGCGTCGGTCCAGTCCGAGCGCAATTGACGCGACGGCTTGCCGGTCCGGCCCGCCGACCGGACGGTGTCGCGTGAAGACGCCGCCAGCATCTTCTGCTTGGTGTAAGGCGCGGTTTCGGCCTCCTCGGTGGTCAACCACACCGACCCCGTCCAGGCGCCGGCCGCACCCATGGCCACGCAGGCCGCCATCTGCCGGCCGGTGACGATTCCGCCCGCCGCCAGCACCGGGACGTCCTTGCCGCCGGGTACCTGCGCGATGGCGTCGAGCACCTCGGGGATCAGCACCAGGGTGGTCACCTCTCCGCAGTGGCCACCGGCCTCGGTGCCCTGCACGACGATAATGTCGACGCCGGCCTGCACCTGCTTGATGGCGTGTTCCTTGGCGCCCACCAGAGCCGCCACCGGGATGCCGCGCTCCTTGCCGGCCTCGATCATGTAGTCCGGCGGCACTCCGAGTGCGTTGGCCATCAGCTTGATGGGGTGATTCAGCGCGACGTCGAGCAAGCCCTTGCCGGTGTCGCCGCCCAGGGCCGACGATCCGACCCGCAACTCCTCGACCTCGATGTCGTGCTCTTTGAGCAGTTCGTTGATGAAGTCCCGATGTTCAGCTGGAATACGCTGTGCCAGCTGATCTCTGGTAAGGCTCTCGCCCTTGCCCTCGTACTTTGCCGGAACGATGATGTCGACACCGTAGGGCTTGCCGCCGACATGGTCGTCGATCCAGCACAATTCCTGCTCGAGTTGATCGGGGCGGAATGCCACGCCGCCCAGCACGCCGAACCCGCCGGCGTTGGTCACCGCGGCGACGACGTCGCGGCAGTGGCTGAAGGCGAAAAGTGGGAACTCGATATCGAGCCGTTCGCAGATCTCTGTCTTCACCAGCCCAGTATGCGCGGACCCATCGAGGTGGTTGACTCTGGCCTGTGATGCTCAGCGACAGACTCGGGCCAGGCAGTCCCGCAGCGCTCCGGGTCGGTACGGCCGGCGTGGCCGGCCTGGGTACGGCGTTCGCAACCGGACTGAACACCCAACGGGCCTACGCACCCGCTGTCGGGTGGATCACCACGGCCGTGGTTTACCTGGCCTGGACCTGGGCGGTGACATGGCGGATGGACGCGGCGGCCACCAAGGATCACGCCCTCTTTCACGAACGCGACGGCACCCGGCACACCGCCCACGTAATCGTCACCATCGCCAGCATGGCCAGCCTCGGCGGCGTGGCCTATCTGCTGTGGGCCACCTCGGGAGACAAACCCGATCTGGCGGCCGGGATCGTCGGCGTGCTCAGCGTCTTCGCGTCGTGGTTCACCATCCACACCGTCTACATGCTGCGTTACGCCAGGTTGTACTACACCGCGCCGGACCCGCAATCCCCCGGCATCGACTACGAGGGCGATCCGCCCACCTATGTCGACTTCGCCTACCTCGCCTTCACCATCGGCATGTGCTACTCGCTCTCCGACAACGGGGTGACCAGCCGCACGCTCCGAATAGCCGTCCTCTCGCAAGCCATGGTCTCGTATCTGCTGGGCACGATCATCATCGCGATCACGCTCAATCTGGTGGGCGGGTTGGCCGGCTGATGGCGACAGTCGCACAGTGGATCGAGGGGGCGCGCCCGCGGACGCTCCCCAACGCGATCGCGCCGGTGATAGCGGGAACCGGGGCCGCGGCCTGGCTGGGCTCCGCCGTGTGGTGGAAAGCCCTTCTCGCACTGACTGTTTCGCTGGCATTGATCGTCGGGGTGAACTACGCCAACGACTATTCCGACGGAATCCGCGGCACCGACGACGAGCGCGCCGGGCCGTTGCGACTAGTGGGCTCCAAGCTCGCCACGCCGCGGGCGGTGCTGACGGCGGCGGTCATCAGTCTGGGCGTCGCCGCAGTAGCCGGCGTGGCACTGGCCCTGGTGAGCGCGCCCTGGCTGATCGCAGTCGGCGCTGCGTGCATTGCCGGAGCCTGGCTCTACACCGGCGGATCTCGGCCCTACGGCTACGCCGGGTTCGGCGAGGTCGCGGTGTTCGTGTTCTTCGGGCTGGTGGCGGTGCTGGGCACGCAGTACACGCAGGCATTGCGCATCGACTGGGTGGGCCTGGTCCTGGCGGTGGCGACGGGCGCACTGTCGTCGGCGGTGTTGGTGGCCAACAATCTGCGCGACATCCCGACCGACGCGGTCTCCGGGAAGATGACGCTGGCGGTGCGGATCGGCGACAGCCGGACCCGGGTGCTCTACCAGGCGCTGGTCGCGCTCGCCGGGCTCCTCACGTTGGGGCTGACGGCGGCGACGCCGTGGTGCGCGGCGGGCTTACTCGCGGTTCCGCTGGGAATGCGGGCGGCGGCACCGGTGCGGTCGGGAAAGACCGGGCGCGACCTCATCCCGGTGCTGCGCGACACCGGCTTGACCATGCTGGTCTGGTCGGTGGCGGTGGCGGCCGCATTGGCGATCGGCGGCTGACGAACTACTTGCCGTCACCGCGGAGCCGCGCCTGCAACTGATCGCGTTCGAGGCGGCGCCGTTCATCCACGGCGGCGATGCCCGCGGTCGCCCGACGCCGCAACGGGGCCAGCAACCAGATGCCCAACGGCAGCGCCACGATGATGCCGAAGAGCATCGCCACCACCAACGGCACTTCGACGTTGATCAGGCGCGCACCGAAGAAGATCGCCGCCGTCAGCGCCGCCACCAGAACCAGTCGGGCCAAGGTGTAAGCGACGACATCGCGAACCATGCGGCCGGTGGCACCGGCGTCGGAGCCCTCTGGTGAATTCGTCACGGCCGAAAGCCTACCGACGAGCGTATATTCGCAACCAAGGAGGTTTCCCTGTGTTGTACCTGCTGCTCATCCTGGTCGCCGCGGCGCTTGTCTACGTAACCCTGCGTGCGGTGCGCACCCAGACCAGCCGGTCGGCCACCCGTGTGATCGGACCCGACGACGATCCGGAGTTCCTCCGTCGACTCGGCCAGGGGGACAACAACCCCCGCTAATTCACTCCCGCGTAGGAGTGCAGACCGACGGTGACGAGGTTGATGAAGAACAGGTTGAACACCATCGCCACGAAGCCGACGACATTGATCCAGGCCGCCTTCTTGTCACGCCACCCCGCTGTCGACCGGGCGTGCAGATAGGCCGCGTAGACCACCCACGCGATGAACGACACCGTCTCCTTGGGATCCCAGCCCCAGAATCGGCCCCACGCTTCCTCGGCCCAGATGGCACCGAAGATCACTCCGAACCCGAAGACCGGGAACCCGAAGATCGTGGTCCGGTAGGCGATGCGGTCCAGCGTCTGGGCGTCGGGGAGCTTCGCGGCGATCCGGGCCAATGGCCCCTGCGCACCGGGCTCCCCGTACTTGGACATCTTCAGCAGGAACAGGATGCTGGCCACCCCGGCGACGAGGAACACCCCGGAGCCCAGACTGACCACCGATACGTGGATGGGCAACCAGTAGGACTGCAGCGCGGGCATCACCGGGGCGGCGTTCGTGTACAGCCATTTGCCCGACACGGTGAGCAGGATCAGCACCGGCGCCAGAACGAACACCCACAGCGCACGGTACTGCGGCTTGCGCAGCACAACCGCACCCGCGACCAGACCGCAGAAGCTGGTCAGGTTGATGAACTCGTACATGTTGCCCCACGGCACCCGACCGGTGGCCAGGCCGCGGAGCACGATGCAGCCGAACAGCAGCGCGATGCCCAGGTAGACCAGAGACAGACCGGCCCGGCCGAAGCGCTCGGCGAGCGGGCGTGCCGAGGCGTCGACGACGACACCCGGGGCTTCGGCTGTCCCGGCCACACCGCCGGCGTAAGCCAATTCCCGCTGCTCGACCTGCTCACCACGACTGGAGGCCAACTCGACGGCCAGCAGTAGCAGCGCCAGAACCAGGACCACGACGGACCCGGTGAAGGCCCAGTCCGAATAACGGGCGAGGCCGATGTCGATGGTGGTGTTCACGCCTTCTCCTCTCGGCGATCCGCATCCGCTACTCGCTGAGCCGACGCGCGATCCGCATCCGCTACTCGCTGAGCCGACGCGCGATCCGCATCCGCTACTCGCTGGGCCGACGCGCGATCCGCATCCGCTACTCGCTGGGCCAGCTTCTCGAACTCCCCGCCCCAGCCGGAGTTGTCGGTGCGGGCCAGCCCGCCCAGTTCGACGTTCACCGTACCGCTCCCATCGCCGGTGATGCGCGCCCAGACCCGACGCCGGCGGACCAGCAGCGACACCATCAGGCCGGCCATCATCGTCAGCGCCGAGACCAGCACCCACCCCTGGCTGGGGTCGTGAGAGACCTGCAGGTTGACGAACGGGGTTGCGCCGTCGAAGCGCACCACCGTGCCGTCGTCGAGGCGGACCTCCTCACCGAGGCCGAGGTTGACCCGTTTGAGCTTGGTCAGCCGCTTCTGCTCGATCAGCAGCGGGTCGAGGTTGAACAGCGACTGGGGCTTACCAGTGTCCAACCCCGCGTCACCGCGGTAGATGTCGATCGCGACCGCGGGATCCTTCATATCGGGAAAGCTCGACGACAGCAGCTTGCCGTCCATCTGCTGGGTCGGAGCGAACAGCCCGGTGATGGCGATCTGGTGCTTGCGGCGCTGATCCGGGGGGTACAGCCCGGCCGGCGGGTCGAAGCGGACCGTGCCCGACGACAGCAGCGTCGTCGCGTTGTCCGGCCGGAACTGCACGGTCTGTGTTCGCTTCTGACCGCCGGGAAAGGTGACGGTGAAGGTCGGGGCGTAGCCGTGACCCTGCAGGTACACCCGATCACCGCCGACGCGGAGCGGGTGGTTGACCTCGAGCCGGTACGGCCTCCACGTGCCGGTCGTGAGATCGGCTCCGGCCTGATAGTCGATGTTCGACGCGAATGAGGTGGCCTGTCCGGTGGGCAGGTAGCGGGCCTGGAAGTCGTTGACCCGCACACACATCGGATAGAGCTCGGTGCCGTCGACCTTGTTACCGGCCCGGAACGAGTCGTACGCGGCCGGTGATGCCGAGCAGAAGCCGGGTCCGCCGTTGGCGACGACGATGACGTTGCCCTCGTAGCCGAAGAGCTTCCCGACCGCGATCGCCACCAGCAGGCCCAGCAGCGAGAAGTGGAAGACGATGTTGCCGAACTCGCGCAGGTAACCCTTCTCCGCGGAGATCTCCGTGACGCCACCGGTCTCACGGGTGACCTTCCGCCAGCCCTTCAACTGCGCCGAGATTCGTGCGGCGACGCTCTCCGGTGTGCCGGGGACGACGGCGTCGGCGAACTTGGGCAGCCGGGCCAGATTGCGGGGTGCGGGAACCGGGGCGGCGCGCAGCGTCCGGAAGTGCTCGATGGTGCGCGGGGTGAGGCAGCCCACCAGTGAGATGAACAACAGCACGTAGATGGCGGTGAACCAGAAGCTGGAGAAGACGTCGAACATCTGCAGCCGGTCGAGCCACGGGCCGATCACCGGATGTTGAGCGAGGTACTTCTCCACTTTGGAGGCATTGAGGCTGCGTTGCGGCAGCAGCGCCCCAGGTACCGCGCCGAGTGCGAGCAGGAACAGCAGCGCCAGGGCGGTGCCCATCGACGTCAGCGCGCGCCAGATGTTGCGCGCCAACCGGGTCATATCGGCAGCCTCACATCGCTGACGAAGGCGTCCCGCACCCAGGAAATGAAGTCGTTCCACACCCCGGTCAGCAGAGCAACGCCGACGACGATCAGAAGCACACCACCGAACACCTGGATGCCACGGGTGTGCCGGCGCAACCAGCCGAATGCGCCCACCGCCCAACCGGATCCGAGTGCGAGCAGGACGAACGGGATACCCAGGCCAAGGCAGTAGGCGATCACCATCGCGACACCCCGGGCCACGCTGGCGCCGTCGGTGGCCGATGCCACGGCGATCACCCCGGTGAGCGTGGGCCCCAGGCAGGGCGTCCAGCCCAGTGCGAACACAGCGCCGAGCAGTGGCGCCCCAGCCAGGCCGGCCAATTGCCGCGGGGCGAAACGGGCCTGACGCTGCAACGCCGGGATGAAGCCGATGAAGGCCAGGCCCATGACGATGGTGACCACTCCCCCGATGCGCTGCAGCGCGACCTGATTGGTGATCAGCGAGCTCGTCATCCCGAGCACGGCCACGGTGCCCAGGATGAACACCACGGTGAAGCCGGCGACGAAGAGCAGCGCCGACCCGGCCACCCGCCACCGCCTGCCGGCCGGATCGTCAGCCCCGACCACGGCCGCCAGATACGACAGATAGCCCGGGACCAGGGGCACCACGCACGGCGAGGCGAAAGACACCAGCCCGGCCAGCACACACAGGCCGAGGGCGACCACCAGCGGACCGGCGGCCGCCGTCTCGGTCAGACCCGTCACGATTTCTCCGGGGCAGGTTCGGCAGCCAGTCGCTGGACCAGGGGCATGAGATCCTCGGCGAGCAGTTCACGCAGGAAGACCGCGGCCACCCGATGCTCGCGGTCGAGCACAACGGTGGAGGGGATGACGGTCGTGGGGTATTTGCCGCCGAAGGCGATCATGGTCCGCATCGCCGGGTCGTAGATCGACGGGAAGGTGACCTTGCGGTCGGTCACGAAGTCCCGCGGGGCGTCGATGTCGTTGTCACGGACGTCGATTCCCAGGAGTGCCACGCCCTGGTCGCGGGTGGCGTCGTACACCTTCTGCAGCTGGGTGATCTCAGCGCGGCACGGCCCGCACCACTGACCCCAGATATTGATCACCACCACCTTGCCGGCGAAGTCGTTCAGCGAGAGGGTCTTTGCGGTGTCGGCCAGTGACGGCCCCGACAGCGGGCCGGGTTTCCCTCGGCTGGCCGGCGGGTCGTAGGTGATGTCGGTCTTGCCGCCGGGAGCAACGAACTCGAATGTGCCGCCCTGCGCGACGGCGTCGTCGCCGGTGGAGCAGCCGACCAGCACCCCGGCCGCGATCACCGCGAGCGCAACGAGCCGCTTCACCGTCCGCCGAGCTCCGAGTAACCCCAGCCGACGTAGTCGGCGCCGTCGAAGTAGAACGACGTCACCGATGCCAGGTTGCACATCCGGCGGGTCGGGAAGTGATGCAGCGGTTTGTCGTTCATCGCCCGGCGCAGGGTTTCCACCGGCAATTGGTGGCTGACGCACACCGCCTCATGTCCGGCGCCCCGGATGCGGGCGCGGCCCAGTGCGCCCTTCATCCGCTCGGCGATCTCGTGATAGGGCTCGCCCCACGACGGCCTGCGGGGGTTGCGCAGATGCCACCAGTTGCGCGGATCGCGCAGCGCGCCGTCGCCCGGCGAGACCCGCTGCCCCTGAAAGACGTTGTGCGACTCGATGAGCGCCTCGTCGACATCGATGGGCAGCCCGTGCTTGGCGGCGATCGGGGTGGCGGTCTCCTGCGCGCGCTCCAACGGAGAAGCCACGACGTAGACGATGTCGCGCTGAGCCATCCACTCGGCGACGGCCTCGGCCTGCGCGCGACCCCGTTCGGAGAGGTGGTAATCCGGAAGCCGGCCGTACAGGATGGCTTCCGGGTTGTGGACTTCGCCGTGGCGCATCACGTGTACAACGGTCCTGCCCGTCATGCCGGTCTCGCTTTCGCTGCAGCCTGCGCGGCGGCGGGAAGCGCGGCCGCGATGTGATCGAAGGCGTCGTCGTCGAGAGCCGCTGAGACGAACCAGGTTTCGAAGGCACTTGGCGGCGCGTACACCCCGGCGTCGAGCAGGGCGTGGAAGAACGGTGGGAACCGCCAGGTGTCGCTCGCCTTCGCCGAGGCGAAGTCGGTGACCGGGTCCTCGGTGAAGAACACCGAAAAGAAACTGCCGCCCCGGGCCACCTGATGCGCCACGGACGCCTCGGTCAACGCCGCAGACAACAGCCCGGCCAATCGGTCGGCGTTGGCATTGAGCGCCGCGTACACAGACGCGTCCGCGTGCCGCAGCGTGGCCAACCCGGCTGCCACTGCGACCGGGTTTCCCGACAGTGTGCCGGCCTGATACACCGGCCCGAGCGGCGCGAGGCGTTCCATCACGTCGCGGCGTCCGCCGAACGCGGCCGCGGGCAGTCCGCCGCTCATCACCTTGCCGAAGGTGAACAGGTCGGCCTCGACGGGATCGACTCCGTACCAACCGGATCGGCTGATCCGGAAGCCCGTCATCACCTCGTCGAGGATCAGCAGCGCGCCGTATTCGGCGGTGATCCGGCGCAGGGCGGCATTGAAGCCGGGTAGTGGCGCCACCGCTCCCATGTTCCCGGGGCAGGCCTCGGTGATGACCGCGGCGATGCCGTCTCCGTGCGCGGCGAAGGCCTCCTCGACTGCGGCAATGTCGTTGTAGGGCAACACGATCGTGTCGGCAGCGGTGGCACCGGTGACACCCGGCGACGACGGCAGCCCCAGCGTGGCGACCCCGGAGCCGGCGTCGGCAAGCAGGGCGTCGACGTGCCCGTGGTAGCAGCCGGAGAACTTCACGATCTTGGACCGGCCGGTGAAACCTCGCGCCAGCCGGACCGCGCTCATGGTGGCCTCGGTGCCGGAGTTGACCAGCCGCACCCGTTGCACCGGCGCCACGCGCTCGATGATCGCGGCCGCCAACTCGGTCTCGCCCGGGGTGGGAGCGCCAAAGGACAGTCCCTGGGCGGCGGCGCGTTGGACGGCGTCGACCACAGCGGGATGGGCATGCCCCAGGATCATCGGGCCCCACGAACACACGAGATCGACGTACCGGTTGCCGTCGGCGTCGGTGATCCAGCACCCCTGGCCCGACGTGATGTAGCGGGGCGTCCCACCGACCGCGCTGAACGCACGCACCGGCGAGTTCACCCCGCCCGGGATCACCCCGCACGCCTCGGCGAACAGCCTCGCGGAGTTCGTCTGCGGTGCATCCTGCTCAGGCATGCAACCAGTGTCCCAGCCGGTGAATCCGGGTGAGGACCGAGGTCTCCGCCGCTGAGGACTAAGGTCCCGACCTGCGGAGCGCAGGAGAGGATCGGCGTTAGTTAAGGTACCCTAACTTCATGTCCTCGGTCTCCGAACGGATGAGCGCGCGCGTGCTGGTTGCCGGCCATGTTTCCGCAGCCGGGCCAAGCCTGGCCGACATGGAACGCGGCCAACGGGCGCGTGTTCTCGGCTACGACGACGACGTCGAAGCCAGTGCGGCCCGGCGTCTGTTCGACCTCGGCCTGGTGCCCGGAATCGAAGTGACCATGGTGCGACGCGCACCCCTGCGCGACCCGGTGATCTTCCGGGTCGGTGACTACGAGATCGCACTGCGCCGCGCACAAGCCCGCAGCATCCACGTGGAATTCGTCCGGTGAGCGGCGCACACGATCACTGCGGGGGCGGCGCCGCAACCTCCACCGAGCACGCCGGCCTGACCCGGTTCGCCGTCGTCGGAAGCCCCAACTCCGGCAAGACCACACTGTTCAACGCGCTGACCGGACTGCATGCCAAGACCGGCAACTACCCCGGCGTCACGGTCTCCCGCTACGAGGGAACCACGCGCCTCGGCGAGCACGAGTCCGTCGTGGTCGAGGATCTTCCGGGTACCTACAGCCTGGACCCGATCAGCCCCGACGAGCAGATCGTCGTCGACGTCCTGGACACCGACCACCACAACACCCGAGTGGACGTCCCGGACGCCATGCTCGTCACGCTCAACGCGACGACACTGCGCCGCTCGCTGGGACTGCTGGCGCAGCTTCAGCAGACCGGCCTGCCGATCTGCGTCGTGCTGACCTTCAGCGACGACCTGGCCCGGCGCAACGGCCAGATCGACATCCCGGCGTTCACCCGCGCACTCGGCGTTCCGGTGGTGACGGTGGTGGCCGGGCACCGCGACGGCCTGGCCGATCTGCGGCATGTGATGGCGCGGGTCGATTCGTGGGCCAACCCGGTGGTGCCGCCACCCACCGACCCGGCGGAGGTGACCGGCTGGGTGGATTCGGTGCTCGAGTCCTCCGGATACCGACTGCCCGAAATCGACAAGCGCACCCACCGGATCGACTCGCTGGTGCTGCACCCGGTGATCGGCACCGCGATCTTCCTGCTGACGATGTTCGTCTTCTTCCAGACCATCTTCGCTGTCGCCGCCCCACTGCAGGACTACGTCGAGACGTTCTTCGGCTGGCTGGGCGGGCTGGTGGCGGACAACGTGCACATCGGCTGGCTCTCGGCGTTCCTCTCCCAGGCGGTGATCGGGGGCGTGGGCAGTGTGCTGGTGTTCGTGCCGCAGATCGCGCTGCTGTTCGTGCTCATCGCGCTGTTGGAGGGAACGGGGTATCTGGCCCGTGCGGCGTTCCTGATGGACCGGGTGATGGCCCGCGCCGGGCTGGAGGGCCGCGCGTTCGTAGCACTGCTGTCGTCGTTCGCCTGCGCGATTCCCGGCATCATGGCCACTCGGTCGTTACCGTCGGCCAAGGACCGGCTGGCCACCATGATGGGCGCACCGCTGATGACGTGCTCGGCCCGCCTGCCGGTCTACATCCTGCTGGTGAGCCTGCTGCTGCCATCGGAGGCGAAGGTCGGGCTGTTCAACGCCCGCGGCGTGGTGATGTTCGCGCTGTACCTGTTCGGGGCGCTGTCGGCGATGGCGACCGCGGCGTTGTTCAAGAAACTCACCTCCCGCAGCGGCCCCATGCTGCCCTTCTACATGGAGATGCCGCCGTATCAGATACCGCGGTGGCGCAACGTGGGCGCCGAGGTGTGGACGGCCACGTCGGCGTTCCTGCGCAAGGTGACGTCGATCATCCTGGCGACCACTGTGGTGCTCTGGGTGCTGCTGAACCTGCCGATGCGCGGTGACGCGGAACTGAGCGCCGCCGGGATCGACACCGAAGACAGCGCCGCTGTCGCCTCCTACGTGATCGACCACTCCTACGCAGCCTCGGTGGGCCGGGCCGTCGAACCGGTGTTCTCCCCGCTGGGCTTCGACTGGCGGATCAACATCGGGATCCTCTCGTCGCTGGCCGCACGGGAGGTGTTCGTCGCCACCCTGGGTCAGGTGGCTGCGGCCGAGAACCCCGAAGAGCCTGCGAAGGCATTGCAGGACATGACGGTTCAGACCGGGCCCGACGCGGGCCGCACCCTGTTCGACGCCCCCACCATCGCCGCCCTGCTGGTGTTCTTCATGTACGCACTGCAGTGCATGTCGACGGTCGCGGTGCTGCGCCGGGAGAGCGGTTCGTGGAAGTGGCCGGCTCTGGCGTTCGGTTACATGTTCGTGCTGGCCTGGTTGCTGGCCTTCGCGGCGCGGACGGTTGTTGCCGGGCTCGTGTGATCGGCATTCATCCCGAACGGGTCGCCGGGGACCCGCAGGTGGTGCGCTGGGTGGTTCCGGCGGGCCTGCTGCCGGTCGGCCGCGTGCGCCGTGCTCCCGGCGTTCTCGGTGACATGCTCGGCGAGGGAACACTGTCCGAGGTGCTGACCGAGCACGCCGCGGTGTGGATCTGGCTGCCCGACGGATCGTCCTGGGCGGCAGTGGGTCGGCGGGTGCAGTCGGCCCTGAGGGAGGCACTGGAGGATCCCGGCGCGTGGACCATCGACCCCGCCCCCGGCGAGGTCCTGCACCGTGTCGTCGCGGATGTGCTCGACGGCTCGGTCGGGGACTTCGTCCGCTCGCACGGGGGTTCGGTGACCACTGAGCGATCCGGTGACGACGTCGTCGTCACCCTCGGCGGAGCCTGCGAACACTGCCCGGCCGCCGGGTACACGCTGCAACTGCGACTACTGGGCGAACTACGGCGGCGCTGCCCGGATCTAGCCGAAATCGACAGTGGCGGAAGGACGTTGACGCTCCGCTTAAGCTAGTGAGAGACGAAGAACTGCGCGCTGGCCTGTGAGGCGTCGACGGCCGAGGGCCAGATGTGCGGACCGCCATCGATGCGGACCAGCGCGACTTCGCTGCCACCGGCACAGCCCACCGAGTCCATGCGCTGTACCGGACCGGCGGCGGACTGCTCGACGAGCGGGCCGGGGCAGCCGTCGATCTGACGGAAGCGGTCGGCCAGCGCTGGTGCGGAGATGATCTCGCTGGCCCCGCCCCGGCCGACCATCGGGCCGCCGCCGTAGGGCACCACGGTGTCGCCGGTGCCGTGGGTCAGCAGCAACGAAACCGGCCGCGAGGGAGCGCAATTCACGCCGGCGCCCAACGTCCCGGATACCGGGGCGACGGCCGACACCAGGTCGGCACGGTCACAGGCCAGTCGTGTCGCCATGAACGCCCCCGCCGACATACCGGTCACGAAGACCCGGCCGGGCGGGATCGCATACTCGCTGGAGAGTCGCCCGATCAGTGCGGAGAGGAACCCGACGTCGTCGACTCCCTGGCGGTCGGGCACCGAGGCGCCGCGGCCGTCGGCCCAGCTCATATCGATGCCGTCGGGGTAGGCGACCACGAAGCCGTACTGGTCGGCCACCGCGTTGTAGTTGCTGATGTCCGCCTGGATGGCCCCGGTCTGGCCGGCGCCGTGCAGGTTGATCACCAGGCCCGCGGGGCGGTCCAGACCCGCCGGGACGTGCAGCATGTAGGTGCGCTCCAGCCCGCCGAAGCTGATTGCGCCAGGCGGGTCGACCGGGTTGGCGCCCGCAATCGGGGCGGCCGCAAGGGCTGCGGCAACGGTCAGGATGGCCAAGCGGGCGAACATACTCACAGTCTGCCTGAAACCGGGCGGGCCCCGCGAACCGCGACGGGCAGGCTCGGCAGGAAGTGCCGGGTGGCGAAGGCCCGGATCTCCTCGGCGGTCTCCATGGGTTCGGCACCGGGCAGCAGCAAGGCCATCATGGCGTAGCGCCAGATGGTGTCGGCAAGGTCGAGGACGGCCTGCGCGCCGATCTTCTCGGCGAACCCGGGTGGCAGGATCACCTGGAGGGCGAGGTTGATCCGCGCCACCGCGGCATCGTAATGTCGGCGGGCGAGGTCGAGGGTCAGTGCGGGCTCGTCGACGATCATACGGTTCAGGACGCGGTGGCGCCGGCTGCGAAGGATCGCCGCGGTGAACGCCTCGACGTAGTAATCCGATTGCGGGCGAGAGCTTTTCAGCTCCTCGGCGATGTCGGCGAACAGCCGGGCGTTCTCCCGGTCCATCACCGCGGAGACCAGTTCGTCGCGATTGGCGAACCGGCGGTAGATGGTGGTGCGACTGACCCCGGCACGCCGGGCGACGTCGTCGAGAGCCACCTTCCGGATACCGTGCCGGTCGAACTCGATGAGGGCAGCGTCGAGAATGGCACCCGTCGCCTGGTCAGGCATACCGCGCGTAACCCTCACGGGCATAGGGAACCAAGCGGAGCTTCGCGGGCACCCGCGCCCACAGCCAGTTCACCGCGGGGGTCCGGCAGAACGCTGCGAAACGCTGGTAACGGCGCTCCTGGCGGTCACTCCAAGGCAAGCCGAGGATCTCCCGGGTATGCGGCGGCATACCGCCGGTGGTCAGGAACGCCGCGAGCGGATTGAACACCGGCGCAATGATTTTCCACGCCAGCGGGGAGACGCCCTTGGGCTTGGGGAAACCCTTGGTGACGTAGCCGACGCCGTACTTGGCGGTCTTGTGGGCGATCAGCACGTCGTTGATCATGTGGTCCCAATACTCTTCGAAGGCCGCATAGTCGGCCGGCATGGGCTTGTCGCTGACGCCGTAGCGGCGGTACCAGGTCTTGGATTCCCGGTACATCTGCTCTTTCTCCGCCCGGGAGAGTTTCTTGACGAAGGTGTCGGTGAAGTAGAGGGCCTGGTCGAAGAACGTCGCATGCGCCCAGTAGTAGGTGGCGGGATCCAGTGCGTGGTAGCGGCCGCCACCCATCTCGGCCGGCATCTCGCCCTTGATGTTGTTGTGGAACGTGCGCACCATCTCACCCGCGTTGTCGTCGTCGCTGCCGTAGACCGTGCGGTAGATCGGCGGCAGCGAACGCTTGATCCGGGCGGCGGTGTCGGCGAAGAACACCGAGTGGTCGACCACCCCCTGGCCGAGTTGGGCCAGCATGTTCTGCAGCACCGCGGGCCGCGGGCCGATCAGGGCGATGCGGCGGTCGCCGAAGTACTTCCAGATCAGCGAGTCCGGGCCCAGCGGCAGGGCGTCATCGTTGGCGCGGTCAGCGTTGTCAGCGCCCTCAGCGACGGGCGTGGCGCGGGGAGTCTGCACAAGCTCGGTCATATGAAACAGTGTTACAGATTTCGCACTTTGTACCAATGCGCGGACGGGTGATCGCCGCCACACCGCGGCAAGCCCCCACTCATGCGATGGTGTCGATCAGACCGCCCTCGGCGCGCACGGCGGCTCCGTTGGTGGCCGAGGACAGCGGGCTAGCCAGGTAGGCGACGAGATTGGCGACTTCATCGGCATTGATCAGCCGCTGGATGATCGACGCCGGACGCGCATTCTCGAAGAACTCCCGTTCGATCTGATCCAGCGGCGCGTTCGGGTCGACACGTCCGCTGAGGTGAAGGTTCCATCCGCCGAACATTCCACACCAACGGCGTGACTGTCAGTGGAAGCGCCGCAGGCGCAGGCTATTCCCCACCACCAGGACCGAACTCACCGCCATGGCCGCACCGGCGATCATTGGGTTGAGCAGCCCGAGTGCCGCCAGCGGGATCGCCGCGACGTTGTAACCGAAGGCCCAGAACAGGTTCTGTTTGATGGTCCTCAGTGTCCGGGCCGACAGCCGCAGCGCGGTCGGAACGGTGCGCAGATCGCCGCGGACCAATGTGATGTCGCCCGCCTCGATCGCCGCGTCGGTGCCGGTGCCCATCGCCATACCGATGTCGGCGGTGGCTAGGGCCACCGAGTCGTTGACCCCGTCGCCCACCATGGCGACCTTGCGGCCGCCGGCGTGCAGTGCGGCGACGGCCGCAGCCTTCTGATCGGGCAGCACCCCGGCGATGACGTCCTGCGGGGCGATGCCGACCTCACCGGCAACCCGTGCGGCAACCTCGGCGTTGTCACCGGTGAGCAGCACGGGGGTGATGCCCATGGCCTTGAGTTCCGCGATCGCCTCGGCGCTGGTGGGCTTCACGCCGTCGGCCAGTCGGATGACGCCGCGCTGGCGGCCACCCCAACTCACCTCGACACTGGTACGTCCGCCGGAGTCCGCCGCGCGGCCCACCCGGACCTCGGTCCCCTCGACCACGCCGCGAACACCCGTGCCGGGGTCGTTGACGAAGTCGCTGACCGACCCGACCGCCAGCCCGCGGTCGCGGGCCGCGGCGACGATCGCCGCCGCCACCGGGTGCTCCGAGGCCGTCTCCACCGCAGCCGCACGAGCCAGCACCAGATCGGCGTCAACACTGACCTCCTGGCCTGCAACAGCCTCAACGGCCTCGACACTCATGCGGCCGGTGGTCACGGTGCCGGTCTTATCCAGAACAACGGTGTCGATGCTGCCGACGGTCTCGAGTACCTGTGGCGATTTGATCAGCACGCCGAGTTGAGCGCCGCGGCCGGTCCCGACCAGAATCGCCGTCGGCGTGGCCAGGCCCAGCGCGCACGGGCAGGCGATGATCAGGACCGCGACGGCCGCGGTGAACGCCGCCGCCACCGAGTGTCCGGTCAGTAACCACCCGGCCAGGGTCAGCGCCGAGATCACCAGGACGGCGGGGACGAACACCGCCGACACCCGATCGGCCAGCCGCTGGATGGAGGCCTTGCCGGTCTGCGCGTCGGCCACCATCTTCGCCATCCGGGCCAATTGCGTGTCCGACCCGACTTTCTCGGCACGCACCAGGATCCGGCCGTAGGTGTTGACCGCCCCGCCCAGCACCGAGTCACCCGGTCCGACGTCGGCGGGCACCGACTCACCGGTCATCGCCGACGTGTCCAGCGCGGAGGCGCCCTCGACCACAACACCGTCGGTGGCCACCCGCTCGCCCGGCCGGACCACGATCACGTCGCCAACCGTCAACTGTCCTGCCGGGATCCGCACCTCGTCGCCGTCGCGAACAACGGTGGCATCCTTGGCCCCCAGGGAGAGCAACGCCCGCAGGGCTGCGCCGGCCGATCGCTTGGCCTTGGCCTCGGCGTAGCGGCCCGCCAGCAGGAAGACCGTCACCGCCGCCGCGACCTCGAAGTAGACGTGGCCACCCCCGTGAGCGCCGCCATGGCCGCCCCCGCCCAGACCGGTGACCACCACGACCGCCGACCACAGGAACGCCGCCAAGGTGCCGATCGAGACCAGCGTGTCCATGGTCGAAGAGCCGTGCCGTGCGCTGTTGAGTGCGGCCCTGTGGAAGGGATACCCGCCCCAGAACACGATCGGCGCGGTCAGCGCCAGCACCACCCACTGCCAGCCGGGGAACTGCAGCGGCATGACCATCGACAGCACCAGTACCGGGATGGCCAGCAGGGCGGAGCCGATCAGCCGCGGCCGCAACTGCTCGGTGGGCACGTCGTGGTTCATGTGATCGTCGGGACCGTGACCGCCGTGACCACCGTGGTGGCTGTGGTCGATGACCGATGCGTGGTAGCCGGTGGACTCCACCGCCCGCACCAGGTCCTCGGAGCTCACGTTCGTGCCGTGCTCGACGTGGGCCTGCTCCACCGCGAAGTTGACCGAAGCCGCGACGCCGTCGAGCTTGTTGAGACCCTTTTCGACCTTCGCCGCACACGAAGCGCAACTCATGCCGCTCAGTTTCAGGTCTGTTGTCGTCATGACCCGAACTATACCCCTGGGGGGTATTACGTCAAGGGGTGACGGGCTGCCCGCCCGCGCCACAGCCCCGCGGCCCCCAGCACGGCAAGCAGCCCGGAAACCGTCAACAGGACCCAGGACAACACCATCAACGGCGGGTCGTAGACCACCGATGCGGTGGCGGGCTGGCCCTCCGTGATCGGGGCGACGTCGACCAGGCTCGTCACCTGGCGCCAGCACAACACCGCGGCAACGGCAGCCAACGTGCTGAACACCAGTTGAATCACATGCCACGCCCTCATACGGACCGAGCCTCGATCAGCGCGACGAGTGCGGCGCGCAGTCCGCGATCATTGCGCGCCCATGCCTGGGCGGTTCGGTCACCGGAGAGCCGAATCCCGATCGGTGTTCGACCCTTGGGCACGTTCTCCAGTTCGCCCAGCACACGAGCACTCTGCCACTTCTCCAGCGGCTGGCCGGATTTCAGCGTGAACTCCAGATCGGGGTACACCTCGAGAATCTGGCTCACCGAGGTCACCTCGGTGCCCTCCCGCAGCATGTCCCGGGTCAGTTCGACGCTGGTGTGGATGCGGGACGCCTTGAGTTGCACGGCCAGAAACGCGGTCACCACAACCAGGATCACCAGCGGGGTCATGAGCTGCCAGCCCTGACCGGACCTGTGCTGAAAGAACGCCAGACCTCCCGCCAACAGCGGGCCGACCAGAATCCACAGCCAACTTCCTCCCTTTTCGTAGAACAGCCGCTCCTCCGGCGCCGAGGCAGGCCCGTTGTCCGTCATGACGCGATCTCCCCTCGTGCGTTGCCGGCGAACCACGCGGTTACGGCCGGCCGATTCAACAGCATGACTCCGATGACGATCGGCAACAGACTCAGCAGCGCCAGGATCAGGACCGCACCGGTGATCACCGCCGCCAACGGGACCAGGACGACGATGGCCAGCCCCAGTGCCATGACCGCGCGGCGGTACCTCGGGTCCCCGTCGCGGGCGCGCACCGCCAACCCGGTCAACGCCACCGCGGCCAGGCAGAACAGCAGCCCCATCCCCCGGAAGAGGCGCAGATAGGAACGGACGGCATCATCGGTGGCCCAGGACGGAGACGTCTGCCGCACGGTGTCGAAATCCGTGGTGACGGTCAGCAGTCCGGCCAGCATCAGCAGGACGGCACCGGCGATCAGCATCCAGAAGGCCACCATGACCGCGCCGGGACGCGACCCTGCCTGCCCGGCTGGCCCGGGAGTCTCAGTCATGGCCTACCAGCTTATTCACCGGTCGAAGTATCGGTGCGAATCGGGCCGGTGCATCAGGAAGATCCCGCCCCCGATGAGCACCGAACCGACGATCCCTGTCACGGCGAAGATCACCGCGCCGACCGTCTCCCGCGGGAAGCCGAACAGGCTGGCCACGGTGTAGAAGATGGTGACCACTCCACCGGCGGTCAGCGCCGTCCGACTCCAGCGGTAGCCGGACCGCACCAGGAACAGCAGACTCCCGATGACGGCACCGATGGTCAGAGACACGAATACCGCGACACCGATGACCAGGCCCCGGTCGACGGGCGTCGGTGCGGTGAACGCATCGGCGATCTGCCCGATCACCAGCAGGACCAACGCCGTGAGCCAGAGCCAGAACGCGGTGTCGACGTCGACCGGCCGCGGCCGGGGTGGCGGTGTGGTCTGCGGCCTCCCGGCAGGCGGCTGGACCGTCATGCCAGCCAGCCCGCGGCCTCGGCCGCCCAGTAGGTCAGCACGATGTCGGCACCCGCCCGACGGATGCTGGTCAGCGTCTCCAGCGCGGCGGCCCGGCGATCGATCCAGCCGTTGGCCGCGGCAGCGGCGATCATCGAGTACTCGCCGGAGACCTGGTAGGCCGCCACCGGGACCGGGGAGATCTCGGCGGCCGCCCGCACCACATCCAGGTAGGCCATCGCGGGCTTGACCATCACCATGTCGGCGCCTTCGTCGAGGTCCAGGGAGATCTCTCGCACGGCCTCGCGACCGTTGCCGCTGTCCTGCTGGTAAGCGCGGCGGTCCCCGGTCAACGTGGAGGCCACCGCCTCGCGGAACGGGCCGTAAAAGGCCGACGCGAACTTGGCGGCGTAGGCCAGGATCGCCACGTCGGTGAAGCCGGCCGCGTCCAATCCGCCGCGGATCGCGGCCACCTGACCGTCCATCATGCCGCTGGGCCCGACGACATGCGCGCCGGACTCCGCTTGGGCGAGGGCAAGTTTGACGTACTGGCTGTTGGTGGGGTCGTTGTCGACCCGGCCGGCGGAGTCCAACACGCCACAGTGGCCGTGGTCGGTGAACTCGTCCAGGCAGGTGTCGGCCATCAGCACGGTGGCATCGCCGAGATCGGCGACCAGGTCGCGCAGTGCGGCGTTGAGGATGCCGTCGGGCCGCAGCCCGCACGAGCCGGCGGCGTCCTTGTCCGAGTCTCGGGGCACCCCGAAGAGCATCAGCCCGCCCACCCCGGCTTCCACGGCCTCGGCGGCGGCACGCCGCAGCGAGTCGCGGGTGTGCTGGACCACCCCGGGCATCGACGAGATGGGCCGGGATTCCGAAATGCCGTCCGCGACGAACATCGGCAACACCAGATGCCTTGGCTGCAAGGACGTTTCAGCAACAAGCCGACGCAGGGCCGGTGTGGCGCGGAGCCGTCGCGGGCGCTGCCTCGGGTAGGACATCCCCCGTTACCGGCGACGGCTCTTCTTGCGCGGTGGCGGCAGTGCACCCTCGGCGCGCAGCCGGGCGGCGTGCTCGGCCAGCGCGTCAACCAGTGGGCCCACCGCAGCGGTCTCCGGTTGGACGTCGACCCGCAGGCCGAACTCGGCGGCGGTCTCAGCCGTCTTCGGGCCGATGCAGGCCACGATGGTCCGGGCGTGCGGCTTACCCGCGATCCCGACCAGGTTGCGGACCGTCGAACTGGAGGTGAAACAGACGGCGTCGAATCCGCCGGTCTTGATCATCTCGCGGGTCTCGGCCGGCGGCGGGGCGGCCCGCACCGTGCGGTAGGCGGTGACGTCCTCGATCTCCCAGCCGCGCTCCCGCAGGCCCTCGGCGAGGGTCTCGGTGGCGATGTCGGCCCGGGGCAGCAGGACCCGGTTGACCGGATCGAAAATGCTGTCGTACTCGGGGAACTCGTCGAGCAGGCCGAGCGAGGACTGCTCACCGGAGGGCACCAGTTCCGGGCTGATCCCGAAAGCCCGCACCCGATCTGCGGTGGACTCGCCCACGCAGGCGATCTTGACGCCGGAGAACGCCCGGGCGTCCAGGCCGAATTCGGCGAACTTCTCCCAGACCGCGCGCACCGCGTTCGTGGAGGTGAAGACCACCCACTGGTAGCGGCCGTCCACCAGACCCTTGACCGCACGCTCCATCTGGGCCGGGCTACGGGGAGGCTCGACGGCGATGGTGGGCACCTCGATGGGCAGCGCGCCGTGGGTGACGAGTCGCTCGCTCATGTCCCCGGCCTGTTCCTTGGTGCGGGGCACCAGCACGGTCCAGCCGTACAGTGCGCGGCTCTCCCACCAGTTCAGCTTCGCCCGCGCGGTGACGGTGCGGCCGATGGTGACCACCAACGGCCCGGCCAGCGGACCGGCCGGATCGCCGGCGCCGAGTGCGGTCCGGTCGGTCAGGCCCTGGAGGGTGGATTCGACCGAACGCTGCGCACAGGTGGTTCCCTGAGCGGTCACCACGCACGGCGTCCCGTTGGACAGGCCGAACTCGACCAGGGTGCGGGCGGCATCGGCCAGGTGTTCGGCCGTCGCGGTGAGGATCAGCGGGCCGGGGGCGGCAGCCAGGGCCGCCCAGTCCACCTCGCCGCGCACGTCGGCGACGGTGTGGGTGGATCCCATCGGGAGGCCGGCATAGGTGGGCACGGCCGCGGTGGCGGGCAGGCCGGGCACGATCTCGAACTGCAGGCCGGTGCGCGCGACTGCGTTGACCTCGGTGATGACCGAATCCACCGACAGCGGGTCGCCGGCGACCAGTCGCACGACGTCGACCCCGGTCTTTGCTTCGGCGACGAGAATCCGTGCCACCTCGGCCGGCTCACCGAGCGCGGGCCGGATGTCGGGTCCGCCGGCCATCGCGGCCGGGGAGGCCTGGTCGGCGACGACACCGTCGGCCGGCAGCGTCTGCTGCACCGGACCGGCGGTCGGGGGCAACTCGGCGCCGGCCAGTTTCAGCACCGCCGGGGACACATCGGGGTCGGTGAACACCAGCGCCGCGTTGGCCAGAACGGCCCGCGCGCGCGTCGTCAACAACCCCGGGTCACCCGGACCCGAGCCGACGAACGCGATCCGTCCCGGCTTGGCCGGACGCCGGCGTGCGCCGTGCGTGCCCGGGTTGCCAGCCTGACCTGTCATTTCCCACTCCCGCTCTAGTGCTCGTCGCGGAGTCTGGTCGCCATGACCTCGCGCGCCCCCAGTTCGAACAGCTCCGCCGCGACCGAGAGCCCCAGCTCTGCGGCCCGGTCGGGAGTGCCGATCCCAGACGCGCGGATCACGTCGGATCCGTCCGCTGCCGCCACGCACGCGCGCAGCGACAACTCCTCGAAGACGCGGCCGTCATCATCGATGGACTCGACCACCTCAGCGATCGCTCCCACCGGTGCGGAACAACCCGCCTCCAGGTCGGCGAGCAGGGCACGCTCCGCGGTGACCGCGGCGCGGCTGTCGGCATCGTCCAACTCCGCCAACAGCGCCGCGAGCGTGGTGTCGCTTGCGCGGCATTCCACCGCGAGCGCACCCTGAGCCGGTGCCGGCAACATCTGTACCGGCTCAAGTGTCTCGGTGACATCGCTGAGTCTCCCCAGACGGGCCAGGCCCGCCCGGGCTACCACGATGGCGTCGAGATCACCGCTGCTTACCCTGTTCAACCTGGTGTCAAGGTTGCCTCGTAGGGGGCGAATTTCCAAACCGAGACCCAGTGCTCTAAGCTGCGCGGCCCGGCGAACAGACGAGGTGCCGATCACCGAGCCCACCGGCAACTCCCCCAGGACCATTCCGTCGCGAGCCACCAGTGCGTCGCGGGGATCCTCCCGGCGCGGTACGGCGGCGATGACGAAGCGAGCGTCCGGTGCCGTGGGCAGGTCTTTGTAGGAGTGGACGGCCATGTCGACCCGGCCGTCGGCGATCGCCTCACGCAGTGCGGCGGTGAAGACGCCGACGCCGATCTCGGCCACCGGCCTGCTCGAACGGTCTCCCTCGGTGCTGATGATGACCAGTTCAGCGGGCCTACCCAATGCGATGATCTGGTCCCGGATCGTGCCGGCCTGGGTGGTGGCCAGCAGGCTGCCACGGGTTCCGATCCGGATCACCGGATCGCTGTCGGCGACTGTCATTCCGCCGCGGGCCTACTCGGTTCCGTCGGTGACGGAGGTGCCGTCGAGCAACGGAATCTCACCGGCGGCCACCGCGTCGACCGCCTGAGGGTCGAGTTCGAAAAGCTCCCGCAGCGCTTCGGCGTAGGTGTCGCCGCCGGGGGAACCGGCCAGTTGCTTCACCCGCACCGTCGGAGCGTGCAGCAGTTTGTCGACCACGCGGCGCACGGTGCACGCAACTTCGGCGCGATGCTCGGGATCCAGGCCGGGCACCCGGTTGGTCAGCCGCAGCAGTTCCGCCTCCACCACGTCGGCGGCCCGTTGGCGCAGCGCGGTCACCGTCGGGGTCACCTCTGCCATCCGCTGGCGGGTCAGGTACTCGGCCACCTCGGCGGCCACGATGCGGCGTGCGGCTTCGGCGTCGGCGGCCGCGGCCCGGGCCGACGGCTCGCGCTGCACCCGGTCCATGTCGACCACCGAGACGCCGGGCAGACCGGCGACGGCAGGGTCGATGTCGCGGGGCATGCCGAGATCGCACAGCACCAGGGGTTCGGTCAGTTCGTCGCGCTGGGCAGCGGCCAGCGCGTGGTGAACGTCGGCCAGGGACACCACCGGCCGCACCGCGCCGGTGCAACTGATCACCACGTCGGCGGCAGCCATCGCGACGGGCAGTTCATCCAGCGTCATCGCCTGCGCCGTCACACCCTGTTCGGAGATGATCTGCGCCAACCGTTCGGCGCGGGGCAGCGACCGGTTGACGACGTGGACGTGCGTGACGCCCGCTCGCACCAGGTGCGCCGCCGACAACCCGCCCATCGAACCTGCGCCGACGATCGTGGCGGTACGCCCGGCAAGACCGGCGCCTTCGGGTCCGGAGAGCCGCTCGGCGGCGATACCCAGGGCCACCGAGACGACGCTGGCGCCGGCGGAGTCGATGGAGGTCTCGTTGTGCACCCGCTTGCCCACCGACAGCGCCCGCTGGGCCAGATCGTGCAGGATGCGCCCGACAGTCCGGTTGGCCTCGGCGGTGGCGTAGGCACGGCGAACCTGGCCGAGTACCTGCTGCTCGCCGACGACGGCGCTGTCCAGACCGCTGGCGACGGCAAAGAGGTGCTCGACGGCCGCTTCGCTGTAGCGGACGTAGGCGTGTTTGGTCAGATCACCCATCGACAGGCCGGAGTGGTCGGCCAGCACCTGCCCGATCGACTGCAGTCCGCCGTGGAATGCGTCCACCACCGCGTAGACCTCGACCCGGTTGCAGGTCGACAGCATCATGGCCTCGGTGACCAGCGGCGATTGCAGCACACCGTGAAGCAGCTTGATCTGGTCGGCCTCGCCCGTGGACAACTGCTCGAGCACGGAGACAGGAGCACTGCGGTGAGAGACCCCGAACAGCAGCACGCTCACGGCACGATCACCTGGCCTGCTCCCTTGCGAGTGTGAACAAAGATCAGGAAGAAGAAATTACTCGCAACGGTAAGGGCTGCGCAGCACGCTGGCCAAATTGAGCACCGGATCGGTGTGCGAGTTCACCGGTTCGTGATGTCGGCCCTCAACCGTGGCTCGTCGATGTCCCAGTAGCTGTGTTCGCGGCCGTCGAGCAGCACCACGGGCAAGCGGTCGCCGTACTCCGCGCGCAGCCCGGTGTGCCCGTCGGCGGCGGCGGCGTCGACGTCCGTGCTCGACAGCTCAAACCCCAGTTCGGCGGACAATTGCTCCAGCCGGTCATACACCCGCCGGCAGATGCTGCAGCCGTCCCGGGTGAGCAGTTCGACGCGGGGCCGCGTCATCGCAGGCACGCTCGGCTCATGGCGACCTAGTCTGGCACGCCCCGATACTCTTGAGGACATGGGTTCCGGGGACGACGGGCAGGCTTTCGCCGGGAAGGCCAGCGCCGAACGGGCGTTGGAGGACTTGCCGGCACCGCCGCGAGATCTGACCGCGGCGGCCTTCTTCGATGTCGACAACACGCTGGTCCAGGGCTCGTCGCTGGTGCATTTCGGTCGCGGGCTGGCCGCCCGCAAGTACTTCCAGTACAGCGAGGTGTGGAAGTTTCTTTACGCCCAGGCCAAATTTCAGCTCACCGGCAAGGAGAACAGCGACGATGTCGCCGCGGGCCGGCGAAAGGCGCTGGCCTTCATCGAGGGACGAACCACCGAGGAGTTCACCGCGCTCGGCGAGGAGATCTACGACGAGATCATCGCCGACAAGATCTGGCCGGGTACCCGGGCGCTGGCCCAGACGCACATCGACGCAGGCCAGCAGGTCTGGCTGGTCACCGCGACCCCGTATGAACTCGCCGAGATCATCGCCCGACGGCTGGGGTTCACCGGCGCGTTGGGAACCGTCGCGGAATCGGTCGACGGGGTGTTCACCGGGCGCTTGGTCGGCGACATCCTGCACGGACTGGGCAAGGCGCACGCCGTTCGGGCGCTGGCGATCCGCGAGGGGCTGAACCTCAAGCGCTGCTCGGCCTACTCCGACAGCATCAACGACGTCCCGATGCTGTCCCTGGTGGGCACCGCGGTGGCCGTCAACCCGGACGCCGACTTGCGTGACGCGGCCCGCGAAAAGGGTTGGGAAATCAAGGATTTCCGCACTGCACGCAAGGCGGCCAAGGTCGCTGTGCCGTCCGCCCTGGCGATCGGGGCGGTCGGGGGCGCACTGGCCGCGGCCGCGTCCCGCCGCAACGACTAGTGGGCTGGCCGCGATAAGCTCACCCGATGTCCTATGCCAGCGACATCATCGGAACCCACTACCGCTATCCGGACTACTACCTGGTGGGACGCGAGAAGATCAGGGAGTACGCCAAGGCGATCCAGTCCGACGACCCGCTGCACTTCAGCGAGGAAGCGGCCCGGGCCGCCGGCTACCCCAACGTCGTCGCACCGCTGACGTTCATCGCCATTCCGGGCCGTCAGGTGCAACTGGACATTTTCCGCAACTTCGACGTCGGCATCAATCTCGCCCGGGTGATCCACCGCGACCAGAAGATCACTTACCACCGGCCGATCTGCGCGGGCGACAAGCTGTATTTCGACTCCTGGCTGGAATCGGTCGTGGAGTCATTCGGTGCCGTGATCAGCACACTGCGCACCGAGGTGACCGACGAGGACGGTAAGCCGGTGATGACCACCCTGGTCACGATGTTCGGCGAGTCCGCGGGTGCCTCTGAGGACAACGCCCAGATCGCCGCGATCGCCGCCGCGGCCCTCGGCCGCGGCTAATCGGCGCCGCCGCGGCCCTCGGCCGCGGCTAATCGGCGCCGCCGCGGCCCTCGGCCGCTAGGACGGTGCTGTTTTAGTCGCCGAGTTTCGGCGTGCCCGAGCGGCTTTGGCGCCGGTGGGCGGGGAGAATCTGGTGTGTGGCTTTGGGGCGAGAGGATCGGCAGGTCCGGTTCGATGATGTGATGCTGCTCGTTGGTGATCAGTTACCGGCGGACAGTGTCTATCGGCTGTTGGCCGAGCATGGCGGGGCGTTGTTC
>CAIOYU010000054.1 GCA_903862565.1 uncultured Actinomycetes bacterium
CAGACCCAGGAAGAGGAGCTCCTCGCCGAGCGCTTGGCCGGGTGGGGTTCCCGCTACCCGGAGGTGTCGGTGCACAAAGTCGTCGTTGCCGATCGGCCGGCTCACCGGCTTCTGACGCTGGCAGAGAAGGCGCAACTCCTGGTCCTGGGCAGTCACCCCCGCAGTGGGCTCGGCGGCGCGCTGCGACGTTCGGTGAGTTCGACGGTGGTCACCGCAGCCCACATCCCGGTCATCGTCGCGCACGAGCCGTCGACGACCGCGAACTGACTGCACTGAGAGTGCCCTATGGTGCACTCATGGGCCTCGACCGCTTCCTGGCCGGCGCGCACGTGGAGGCGGCGGTGTTCGAGATGCGCCCGGACTACCGGGCGCTGCTGGTGGCGGTCGACGGACTGTTGCCCGGTCCCGGCGATTCCGAGAGCGAAGCGCTGCTGGCGCGCGCCGAGTCGAGCGCGCGAGAAGCACTGGCCGCCAACGCCGTGGAGGATCTGCCCCACGTGTCAGCGTGGCGGGATGCCTACCGCGCCTTCGGCGCCAAGCCCCAGCGCACCCGAAACAGCGTCGAGGCACTGCTGCGTCGGGCCCAGTCCGGCCTGCCCCGCGTCAACCGACTGACCGACACCTACAACGCGATCTCGGTGCTGCATGAAATCCCCCTCGGCGGTGAGGATCTGGACCGGTACACCGGTCCGCCGCGACTGATCCGGGCCTCCGGCCGCGAACCCTTTGACACCGTGTCCGCCGGTGAACCCGTCACCGAATGTCCGGAGCAGGGCGAGGTCGTGTGGTGCGACGACGCCGGTGTGACCTGCCGGCGGTGGAACTGGCGCCAGGCCGGCAGAACACAGTTGAGCGCGGACACCACTGCTGCCTTGTTCATCCTCGACGCCCTGCATCCCGTCAGCGACGTTTCCCTCATGGCTGCCGGGGACGAGTTGGTCGGCCACCTCCGACGGTTTGGGCCACAGGTTCGCATCGCCCAGCGGTTGATCACTTCATGAGCAGCACAACCGAATCCAAGGCGCTGCCCGTCCCCGCGTGGACGCTGGCCGTCGTCGCCATGTTCTCGGTCCAACTCGGCTCCGCCCTCTCCATGCCGTTGATCGCCGACGTCGGCCCAGCGGGAACGGCGTGGCTTCGCCTCACCGCCGGTGCCGTGATCTTTCTTGCCATCGCGCGACCCCCGCTGCGGCAGATCAAGCGTGCCGACATACCCGCCCTGATCGGCCTGGGAGTGACAACCGGTTTGATGACGTGCACGTTTTTGGCTGCCATCGAGCGAATTCCACTGGGCACCAGCGTTTCCATCGAATTCCTGGGGCCCCTCAGCGTGGCGGCGGTGCGCAGCCACAGCCGTCGGGCACTGCTCTGGCCCGCTGCCGCGTTGGGCGGCGTTCTGCTACTGACCGAGCCGTGGCACGGGTCCGTCAACGCCGCCGGAATCGCCTTCGCGGCGGCCTCGGCTGTCGGCTGGGCCGTCTACATCCTGCTGACCCAACACATCGGCGACCGGTTCTCCGGGGTCAACGGCCTCAGCCTGACCATGCCGGTGGCTGCGTGCACTGCCGCAGTCGTCGGCATCCCGCAGGCCAGCGGTCACCTCACGCTCCCGGTGGTGGCTGCCGCAGCGGGACTGGCGGTACTACTGCCCGTGCTGCCCTTCGCGCTGGAGATGACAGCGCTGCGTCATATGACTCCCAGTGCATTCGGCACGCTGATGGCCCTCGAACCCGCCATCGGCGTGGTTCTGGGACTGCTGGTCCTCCACCAACGGCCCTCGGCGGCGCAGATCTTCGGCATCGTCCTGGTCGTTGCCGCCGGAGCAGGGGCGCAGCGCAACGGTCGGCGACGCCGGGCCGGCGAAACCTTGCACGCGCCCGCTGAAGTCGCCTAGACAGTAGATCGGACCCGGTTAACTTCACACTGTGGACATTCAGCATGGTGATCGAGTGGTGGGCCGGCGTGCCCGACGTTCTGTTCGGCCAGGAACAGTTGCCTTCGCGTTCGGCGCGGCAGCGATGCTGGTCAGTGGCTGCGCGGTCGCCCATGCGGACTCCGGAACGTCAACTTCGGGAGAGTCAGCCCCGGACTCTACGGCGACTGCTGGTCGATCGCGGACCAGCGCCCAAACCACGCGGACGACGCCGACGCGAGGGCCCACCCGTGTTTCACCACACACGAAGCGTGCTCCCGTGCCGGCGCCGGCGGCCTCGGCGACCCGGCGGCCGCTGGCGGTGACCCCTGAGGGCCCCAACCGCACCCTGCCGAGATCCTCGTCCACGGCGTCCACGGCGTCCGCGGCCGCGGCCGTCTCGGCGCCCGCGCACTGGACACCCGGATCTATAATCGCGTTGTTCATCAGCGACGGCACCGCCGAACATCCCGATGCGGGTCTGCTGATAGGAAACGGCTTCAGTTACAGCATCGGGACCTGCACGGGCGGTGCCATCTGTGACGGGGGACGCGGTGGGCTGCTGTTCGGCAACGGCGGGAATGGCAGTGACGGTGCGTTCGCGGTCTATGACAGACAAACCGGCGCGCTGATCTCAGCGGCAACCGCTGGCGGCAACGGCGGAAGTGCGGGCACGTTCGGCAACGGCGGGAACGGCGGCCGGGGCGGAAACGACTACGGCTGGGCGCTGTCGGCCGGCGCCACAGGAGCTGACGGAGGTGACGGCGGTCGTGGCGGGTTGATCTTCGGCAACAGCGGCAACGGCGGCAACGGCGGCGGCGCGAGGACCAACAACGGCAATGCCTTCGGAGGTCGGGGGGGACATGCGGTCCGTATCGGACTCTTCGGTACTGGCGGCAACGGGGGTGACGGCGGAACCGCGCTGCAAACCTACGACCCCACCACCGCCGGGACGGGGGCGCCCGGTGACGCCATTGGAGGAGACGGCGGCCGAGGCGGGCGCGGGGGTTGGTACGCCGGCACCGGCGGCACCGGCGGCACCGGCGGGGGCGACGACGCCGACACCTCGGTCGGAGCCCGGATAGTCGGCCCTGTTTCGACACTGTCCGGAACAGCGACCGGCGGCGCCGGCGGCGCCGGGGGCGCCTCCACCTTGGGAAACGCGGGGTTGGGCGGCCGCGGCGGGATCGCCGACATTCCCTACCCTGAGGCCGGCGACATCACAGCCGACGGGGTCGGCGGCCCGGGCGGCCGTGGCGGCAGTGCGCTATTCGGCGGAGTGGGTGGATCCGGCGGAACCGGTGGCTATGTGGGCTTGTACGGGCTCGGCACTGCCACTGGTGGCGCAGGAGGCGCCGGCGGCTCCAGCGGCTGGTGGTCCGGCGGCGTTGGCGGCCAGGGAGGTGCAGGCGGTGAGGTTTCGGGCGAGGCAGGGCCCGCCATTGGTGGATCAGGCGGCAGCGGAGGCTCGGGGTCGATCGGCACCATCGCCGGCGCCGGCGGCGCCGGCGGCTTCGCCATCGGCTATTCCACGGCAAATTCCTACGGTGGCGCCGGCGGTCGCGGGGGTGCTGCTCGCTTTGCGGGCAGCGGCGGTGAGGGCGGCTTCGGCGGAGACGCCAGCATCCTGCAACTGCCCGGTGGCGGGGCAACTGGCCTGCAGGGATCGGCGTACGGAGGTAGTGGGGGCGAGGGCGGCGCCGGCGGTGGCGCCGGCGGTGGCGGGGGTGGCGGAATATCCGAACTCGGATACGCAATCGGCGGCGCCGGCGGCAGCGGTGGCGCAGGACGGATGTTTGTCGGCGGCGGCCGCGGCGGTAAGGGCGGCAATGGCCTGAGCGGCTTCCTGTTCGCCTCTGCTGATGGCGTCGGTTCGACCGGAGGCGTTGGCGGGCAGGGCGGCACCGGTGGCGCGTTCGCCACGGGTGGCCCCGGCGGAGTAGGCGGTGATGCCTACGTCGACACCGCCGACGAGGAAACCTCCGCAGCCGCCCAGGCCGGGGCGGGAGGGCGCGGAGGCCCCGGGACGTTCTTCGGCGACGGCGGCAACGGCGGCGACGGCGGCAATGCCGAGGGCACCGGGCCAGCGGGCGCTCGGGTCACCACGACCGGCGGCATGGCGGGCACCGGCGGTTCGGCCGGCTTCGCCGGAAGCCCCGGGGATCCGGGCATTCCGGGAACGCCACCCCCCGCGAGTTGAGTCACGATTCACGTCTGTTGGCGATCGTGCCCCCTGACCAATGAGGCTGAAACGGCGGCACCTTCGCCGACTGCTTGAGAGGCTGGAGCGATGTTCGTCAAGATGCTTCTCGCACCTCTGTCCGTTGCCACGACTGCCGGTTTCGGTGTGCTCGCGTCAGCGGCCACCCTCGGCAGCGCCATGGTCGCCGGATCGATGGGCACTGTCGGCAGCGTCGCGGTCGCAGGATCTCTGGGCACCATCGGCGGCGTGGGCGTGGCGGGGTCCCTCGGTACCGTCGCCAGCGTGGCGGTCGCCGGTTCGATCGCCACACTGGGAAGCGCGGCCGTCGCGGGCAGTGCCGTCACCGCTCTGTCGTTGATGATGGCGGGATGCGTGGCCTGCGCCGGCTGTGTGTCCTGCCGGCGGTGCAGGGCCTGCATCGCCTGCTCGCAGTGTGAAGACTGCGTCGGTTGCGTCGGCTGTCACAACTGCTCGGGGCTGCGCAACGCGGTGGGACTGCGCGACGTCCACGTGCCGGTTGCCGTCTGACCGCACGACTCAGCCGCGACTTCCACCGCCACCGGGCCTCCGCCAGGCGCCCGTCGACCACAATGCCCAGGCGATGAGCACCGGTTGGAAGAACAGCCGAACCAACCGAGCGCGATCGCTGTTGAGGCCGAAGGCATCCCGGTGGTGTATCCACTGGGCGATGTTTCCCGGGAAGACCGCGACGAAGAACGCCGCGAGAAGCCAGCCCACTGCCGCGCGCCGTCTCGTCGCCACGATCATGGCCAGGCCCAACCCGATCTCGACCGCGCCGGAGGCGAGCACCGTCACGTCGGGTGGAACGGGAATCCAGGTGGGTACCTGGGCCTGAAACTCCCGGCGCGCGAACGTCAGATGACCGACGCCGGCGAAGATCATGAACGATCCGAGGACGATGCGGCCGACCTTCTGGGCGGCCGTCTCCACCCCGCTCACGGACACCGCGTCATCTGCGCGGTCTTGCCTTCACCGTTGGTCGATTCCATGGTCTTGCTGTCGATCACCGTGACGGTGACCTTGAACTCAGGGTCTTCCGGGAAGCTGATCACACCGTCGTTGTAGGCCCACTTGCCGAACGGGCCATCGCTGGTGCCGTCGGGCCGAAGATCTATCGCCAGGGTGCAGTCGCCGTTGGTGCCCCATTTCCCGACGACGAATTCCCTGCTGGGTTTCTCACCCTCGGCCGGCGCGGAGGCGGGACTGTCGGTCGCTGGACTCGCGGGTGCCGGACTCGGAGCGGCCGGACTCGCGGGGGCCGGAGTGGACGCGGACTGACCGGCGGTCGCGGACGACGCCGGGACGTCAGGGGTGTCGGCGGCGGGAGTGGACTTACCGCCACATCCGGCCAGGGCGAGTGCGGCGATGACGGCGACAGCCGGACCGATGTTCATACCGTCCAGTATCGCCACCCCCACCCCGACCGGCCGGCCTGCCCCGCTGCAGTCCGCGGGAGTTCCCGCGCGCGGCCGGCGAACAACCGGGAGTTGACTTCGGGCCGCTGGCCACTGCGGGGCAGACGCATTCGACCTGCTGGCACGCCACAGCGACTTCGTAGATGGGGTCATTTGTTCCCCGTGTGGCACTAACCTTGAGCCACAAGAGGGACAAACGCGGGAGTCCGGGGCAACCGGTCTGAGAAGGTGACATACGGCGTCGCCGACCGCCCAACCGTCCGGGTAATGCCGGGCAGGGAGCGTGCGCGATGACCGTTCTTTTCACCGTCTGGGGCTATGACGTCACCGCCATCGAATTCGCCTCGGTGATTCTGGCCTTCGTCGCCATCGGCCTCGGCATCCGAGGCACCCGATGGATGTGGCCCTTCTACTTCCTGTCCAGCCTGCTCTACGGCTGGCTGTTCGTGGAGTTCAACCTATTCGCCTCCGCGGCAATGCAATTGATCTTCATGGCCGCGGCGCTCTGGGGTTGGTTCTCCTGGGGAAGGGAGGGTGTCCGGGTGCCGAGTCGGCTGAGCCCCGCCATGCGCATGCGCGGCATCGTCGGGATCGTCGTTCTGTGGGCGCTGTTGGCCCCGCTGCTGAAGGCCATCGGCGGGGTGGCCACCTGGGGTGATGCCTTCATGTTCGTGGGATCGCTGGCCGGTCAGCTGCTGATGGTGCTGCAGAAGGTGGAGACCTGGCCCGTGTGGATCGTGGTGAACATCGTCGGCACGGTGCTCTATGCCAGCCAGGGACTGTACTTCACCTCAGTGTTCTACGCGGTCCTCATCCTCATGGCGGTCACCGGCTGGCGTGCGTGGTCCTCACGCGCGGGGGCCGAGGCCACGGCGAAGGCGACGGCCGGTGCCTGAAGCTGGCCGTGCCGGACTGATCTCGGTGGTGGGCGGGGAGTCCACCGGCAAGTCCTCGTTGGCTGTTGCACTCGGGCTGCGTCTGCCGGCGGTGGTGGTTTCGGAGTTCCTGCGGACGTGGGTCGACGAGAACGGGGGCCGCGTGCCCCTGCCCACCGAGCAGGCCGACGTGATGGACGCACATCGCCGTTCGGAGCTGTCTGCGCTGGCGATCGCACACCGGACCGGCCAATCCTGGGTGGTCTCCGACAGCGGCCCGCTCATGACTGCCGTGTACAGCATCCAGTACTACGACGACGCCTCGCTGCTACCCCGGGCAGTGGAGTGGACGGCGCAGAGCACCGCGGTGGTGTGGTGCCAGGACGATTTCCCTTGGCAACCGGACCCGCAGCGCGACGGGTCGCATGCCCGCGCCACGTCCCAGCAGATCCTCGCCGGAATCTTCGCCGACCACCCCGAACTGCCGGTGCTGGCGGCGCACGGCCCGCTCGATGAGCGCGTCGAGTCCGTCCTGCGAGCATGCGAAGATCGGACCTCGCTACCGTCAACGCGGTGACGACGTCGCGACTCGCCCGGGCCTGCGCCGCAGCCGCCGGCGTGCTCACCCTCGCCGTGGTGCCCTCGTGCGGGCGGGCGGAGCAGCCGACGCGCAGCGCCGCCACGCAGACAACCACCACGCAGACCACCACCGTGACGAGCGCTCCGCCGCCCCCCGCGCCCGTCCTCGCAGCCGAGGGTGAATTCGCCCCTATCGCCCACCTGGTGAACGAGGCGATCGCCGCTCACCGGATGCCGGGCGCGGTGGTGCAGGTCGGACACGGCGGCAGTGTCGTCGTCCGCCAGCCTTTCGGTGAGCGCAAGCTTCCCGGCGAGCCCGGACTGGGCGGCTGGCCGACACCGGCCGAGCCGATGACGGTGGACACGATCTTCGACCTCGCATCGCTGACGAAGATCCTCGCGACGACCACCGCCGTCCTCCAACTCTATGAGCAGGGCAAGCTTGCCCTCGACGAGCCCGTGCAGACCTACCTGCCCGAGTTCAACGCGGACAACGACCCCCGCCGGGCGCAGGTGACACTGCGCATGTTGCTCACGCACACCTCCGGCATCGGTGGCGATCTCAGTCACCAAGGTCCGTGGGGGTTGACGGCGGCGGACAAGGCGGACGGCCTTCACCGCGCCTTCACCGCTCGCCTGGAATTCGATCCCGGGCAGGTGTTCCACTACTCCGACATCGGCTTCATCATCCTGGGCACTCTTGTCGAGAAGTTCACCGGCCAACCGCTCGACATCTACGCCCGCGACAACATCTTTATCCCACTGGGCATGGTCGACACTCGCTACCTGCCCGCCGCCAAAGCGTGCGGCCCGCACCAGATCATCGGTAACGCAGTCGCTTTCGACATGAGCTCTCAGGAAGTCGGCCCCTGCCCGGACGGAACGTGGAACATCGAGGTACTCGACCGCGTCGCCCCGACGGCACGCGACGAGGACACACCGGGCATCAATCCCGACATCGACAACCTGCTCCGGGGCACCGTCCACGACCCGACCGCACGCCGCATGGGCGGAGTGGCCGGCAGTGCCGGGGTGTTCTCCACGGTGCAGGACGTCGGAAGGTACGCACAAGCACTGCTCGATCGGCTCGCCGGGCGTCCGAGCCCGTTTCCGCTCAAGCAGTCGACCCTGGAGTTGATGACGACCCCGCAGCAGCCAGGGCACAACCCCGAACAAGTCGAGGCGGCCAACATCGCCAACCGGGAAGCCATCGCGAAGACGCCCAACACCGTTGACCCGCTGCTCGCACCGAGTTATCCGGCTATACCGGGTCAGGACCTACGCGGTTTCGGCTGGGACATCGATACTCCCCACTCCAAGCCGCGCGGCATGGTCTTTCCCATCGGGAGCTTCGGGCACACCGGCTTCACCGGGGTGACGGTGTGGATCGACCCGGGGTCGGACAGCTACGTGATCGTTCTGGCGAACGTGATCCACCAACGCGGTGGCCCGCCGATCTCGAAGCTCAGCGGTGACGTGGCGACGACCGCGGCGCGGGCGTTGCATCTCTACGGCAGCTGACCCTCACCGCTGCTCGCGGCTTCCCCGGCGTAGGTGTCCAGTATCCGTCTGATCTCGGACACCTCATGGGGATCGATGCTCACCGAACTGAGGTCTTCCGCCATCCCCGGATTGGTGTACTGCATCGTCGACGGGCGGATCGCCCGGGCGGAACTGTGAAAGGCTTTGGCGCCGGTGAACTTTGCCAGCTCCAGGATGTTGGCGGCCCTGACACCGGATCCCGGCATGATCGTGATTCTGTTCTCGGCGGCTTCGACCAGTGTCCGCAGCATCGACTTGCCCAGGTCGACGTTGGGGCGCAGGCCACTGGTGAGGACTCTCGAGCACCCCAGGCCGATGACGTGGTCCAGCGCACCGAGGGGGTCGGACACCCGGTCGAACGCCCGATGGAAAGTCACCTGCATCGATCCGGCGTGCCGCATCAACTCGGCGCATCGGGGGACGTCGACGGTGCCGTCCTGCGCGAGCATCCCGATCACCACGCCGTCGCAACCCAGTTGCTCGCACTGTCGTACGTCTTCGACCATGGACGCGAATTCCCGGTCCGTGTAGAGAAAGTCCCCGCCCCGCGGGCGAATGATCGGGAAGAGTTGGATCGACGTGGTCTCCCGTGCCAGTGCGATCATCCCGTAGGACGGGGTGGTTCCGCCCTCGTGTGGATTCGCGCACAGCTCAATCCTGTTGGCGCCCCTCTCTTCTGCGATGACGCACGACGCCAGGTCGAACGCGATGACTTCCAGTTCCATCTCGCCATTGTCGTCCACCCTTCGAAGTGCGTCGGCGGGATTAGGAGAGCGAATGCCTTTTCGTCCGCTAACTGTGGGCGTGCGGCGGTCCGAGGTAGGGGAAGACGTCGAGGGTGTCGGCGTGTGGCGACAGTCCCGACGGCGGGCAGTCCCCTTTGGTGAGAAAGGCCAATCGGTAGTCGATGACGTCGTCGCTGAACACCCGGCCGTTGGGGTACCGGGCCGGCCTGCCGGGGTTGTAGGTCAACATGTCGGGCAGTGTGCCCTCCTCGTCGATGGCGGCAATCGCCTCGTCACGGCTGTAGCCACCGGTGTGCCCCATCAGGTGAATGAACTGTTCGATCCACCGCCTACGGTCGTCGACGGGTTCGCTGGCGTTGTACTCCTCCTTGGTCTCGTCGGTGTTGAAGAAGCTACTCACCGACGGATGACCCGCCCTGTCCACGTGCACCAATTCGCCGTCACGTCGCACGCTGCACCGGCCCCAGATCCGGATGTCGGGGTCGGCTCCGAGAAAGGCGGTCGGCAATTCGACGACGATCGCGAAGACATTGGCCTTCAGGTTGGAATCGACTCCCGTCCAGGGTGATTCGCTGCCCAGGTGCGGTGCGGTGAAATTTCGGCCGCCGGTGATGTCGAAGAGATTCTTGATGCCGTCGAAGTCGAAGAAGAAGGCGTCGCTGCGCGCCCCGGCGAAGAAGGTGAACTCGCCTTCGCGGGCGACGACAGGGGTCGCACCGAACGACACCGCAACTGATTCAAAGATCTGTTCCCCGACAGCCTCTGGCGACTCGGCGTCACTTCCGAACGCCAGATACACGTCGACCGCCTGGTGCTCGGCCTCGGGTTCGGAGAACACGAAACTGAACGCGATGTCATCGCGCAGATCGCCGTCGTTGTCGACCGCCAGGCGGTAGATCGCGTCCGGGTGCAACGCGTCGGCATTCGGGTTGGCGTTGAGGATCAACACCGTGCGGCCCGGGTCGGCCGGTGACTCGAACGCATACAGGTCACACAGGTCCAGGCGCTGGTCACCCAACGGCGGGCCGAGGCTCAGGCCGGTGAAATGGTTCGACATCACGCACTCCTTTTCGGGCCCGACCCGGGGTCAAACATACCGACGAACGGTCCCCGACGACACCTCCCGCCCCATAGCATCGCAGTGTCACCGTTCACGAGGAGAGTCTTGATGTCCGACGCCACCAGCGACCGGGTCGCGCCCCTGCGCAGCTTCGTTCGCAGCTTGACGGAGTTGGTCGACAGCACGAACGACGAGTCCGTTCTGCTGAGCCGCGGCGGGGACCTGCTGACGGCGTTGATTAGCGACGACGGTTGGCTGGCCGATGAGTACGCCACCGCGCGCTCGGATCGCTACGCCCAGTATCTCCTGCACTGCGACCCCCTCGAACGCTTCAGCATGGTCAGCTTCGTGTGGGGTCCGGGCCAGCGCACCCCGGTTCACAATCACACCGTCTGGGGCCTGGTCGGCGTGCTGCGCGGCAGCGAACTCAGCGAGGAATACCGATTGCACGGCGGGTTGCCCGTCGAGTCCGGGAAGAGTCAGACGATGTCGCGGGGCGAGGTCGACGCGGTGTCGCCGACCATCGGCGACTGGCACCGTGTCACCAACACCTCCGACGACGTGTCGATCAGCATTCACGTGTACGGCGGTAACGTCGGCTCGATACACCGGAGCAAGCTCGACGAAAAATCCGGCACGCTAACCGATTTCGTCTCCGGCTACGACAACGCCGCAACGCCGAACCTGTGGGGAAGGTCCGTGCCCACCCCGTGCTGACCGGCCCAGCGCAGCATGGCGATCATGGCGCGGCCCAGGCGATGCTCATCGCACCTGCTGCTACCTACCGCGAGATCTACGATGCGTTCGAATGGGATATCCCTGCGCGCTTCAACATGGCGGTCGCCTGCTGCGACCGGTGGGCGGTCGATCCCGGACGGGTCGCACTGATCCACGAACAGCCGGATGGCGCGGTGCGGCGGTACACCTTCGCCGATTGCAGACGCTGTCCAATAGGTGCGCCAATATGCTTGCCGGCCTTGGCCTTGAGCGGAACGACCGCGTGCTGATCCTCCTCGGCCAGCGACCGGAGGCAGCGATCCTGCACCTGGGAGCCTGGCGCGCCGGCATGGTGACCGTCCTGTGCTCGGTACTGTTCGGCGCCGACGCGGTCGGCTACCGCGTTCGGAACTCAGGAGCCAAAGTCGTCGTCACCGATGCGGAGAACCTTGCGACCGCGATCGAGGCGGCCGGGGATGCTCGAGTGCTCTGCGCCGACGGTGCGCAGGACGGGGCCGACGACTTCTGGTCGTGCCTTGAACTCGGCGCGGACAGTTTTGCCACCGTCGACACCGCGGCCGACGACCCTGCCTTCATCTGCTTCACGTCGGGCACCACGGGTCCCGCCAAAGGCGCACTGCACGCGCATCGTTCGCTGCTCGGGCACATGCCATGCATCGAGATGCAGCACGACTTCTTCCCGCAACCCGGTGACGTGATGTGGTCCCCGGCGGATTGGGCCTGGATCGCCGGGCTGATGGATGTCCTCATGCCGGCCTGGTTCCACGGAGTGCCGGTGCTCGCCTTCCGGTCTGTCGGCTTCGACCCCGAACAGGCCTATCACATGATGGCCAAACACCAGGTGACCAATGTGCTTCTCGTACCCACCATGATCCGCCTGATGAAGCGGGTTAAGGATCCGCGGGCGCACTACGACTTGGCGTTGCGCTCACTGATCTCCGGCGGCGAGGCGGTGGGTTCCGAACTCATCGACTGGGCGGCGGACACGCTGGGGCTACGGATCAACGAGATCTTCGGCCAGACCGAATGCAACCTCGTCCTCGGCCACAACGCCGTGCTGATGCCGGCAAGGCCCGGTTCCCTGGGGCAGCCGATTCCTGGGCATCGCCTTGCCATCGTCGACGACGACGGTGCGGAGGTGCCCACGGGCGACGTCGGCAACATCGCCGTCAAGCGACCCGACCCCGTCATGCTGCTCGAATATTGGGACAACCCACGGGCGACTGCGGAGAAGTACGCCGGCGACTGGCTGTTGACCGGCGACCTCGGCCGTCGCGACCAGGACGGCTACTTCTGGTACCACGGTCGCGCCGATGACGTGATCACCTCCGCCGGCTACCGGATCGGGCCGGGGGAAATCGAGGAGGCTCTGCTGCGGCACCCTGCGGTCCGGTTGGCCGCGGCGATCGGAGTTCCCGATCCGGTGCGGACGGAGACCGTCAAGGCGTTTCTCGTCCTCGCTGAAGGCCGGGAACCGACAGACCTGTTGAAGACGGAGATACGGGAGTTCGTGAAGACGAAACTGGCCCGTCACGCGTACCCGCGTGCGATCGAGTTCGTCGACAGCCTGCCGACGACCACCACCGGCAAGATCGTGCGGCGGGAGTTGCGGGAGCGCGAACGGGCGAAGGCGCTCCGGACCGATACCTATGCCGATACCCAAGCCGATACCCAAGCCGAAAGCTAGAGCGTCAAAAGTCTTTCCAGCCCGATCAGGCCGACGATCACGATGATCACCCGCAGTGCTGTCGGCGACAGCCGGCGACCGTACCTGGCACCCAGCCAACCGCCCAGCAGGGAGCCCACCGCGATCAACCCGGCAACGGACCAGTTGATCCGGTCGGACGCCACGAGGATGTAGCCCGCTGCGGCAACGACATTGATCAACAGCGACATCAGGTTCTTGGCGGCGTTCATTCGCTGAAGGTCCTCGGGCAGCAGGGCACCCATGAGTCCGATCAGCAGGATACCCTGCGCCGCAGTGAAATAGCCGCCGTAGATGCCGATCAGGAAGGTGCCGATGGAGAGCGCCGCCATCCGGCGCGGAGACATGTGATCGGCCGCGCGCCCTGCGGCCTCGGCGCGGCGGCGGGCGTAAGCCTGGATCCGCGGTCCCAGGACCACCAGGATCAGCGCAAGGACGAGCAGGACGGGGACGATCCGGATGAACACCTTCTCCGGAAGGTTCAGGAGCAGGAATGCGCCGATCGCCGCTCCGGCGACCAGCGCCGGGATCTGCCAGCGCAGCCGGTGCCATTGCCCGGCAAGCTCGGTCCGGTAGCCCCAGGTCCCGGTGACCCCGCCTGCCACCATGCCGACGGCGTTGGACATCGTCGCGGTCACTGGGGCCAAGCCCAATGTCACCAGAGTCGGAAAGGTGATCAGCGTGCCCGAGCCCACCACCGAGTTGATTGCTCCCGCTGCGAATCCGGCCAGTGTGATCGTGGCGATCTGGGCGACTGACACGACCGAACGATAGCGGCGACCTCTGCGGACTCCAACCCATGACCGCCCGGAATCGCTAGACTGCGGCGACGTCGCGAGCGCAATGGAGTTGGTAGATATGGGCAAGACGCTGATCTTCGGGCACAAGAATCCCGATACCGACTCGATTTGTTCGGCGCTGGCCTACGCGAATCTCAAGACCGAGATCGGCGCCGACGTCGAGGCCGTCAGACTCGGGGCCGTCAGTACCGAGACCCAGTTCGCGCTCGACACGTTCGCCATGACAGCGCCGCGCCTGGTCGAATCGGTCTCCGGCGAGGCATCCCATGTGATCCTCGTCGACCACAACGAGCGTCAGCAGAGCGCAGACGACATCGGCGACGTCACGATCGCCGAGGTTATCGACCATCACCGCATCGCGAATTTCGAAACCGCCGGCCCGCTGTACTACCGTGCCGAACCACTCGGGTGCACTTCCACGATAGTTCTGAAGATGTACAAGGAAAAGGGCGTCGACGTCAGTTCCCCGATCGCCGGGCTGATGCTGTCCGCGATCGTGTCCGACACGCTGCTCCTCAAGTCGCCGACATGCACCGCCGAAGACGTTGCGGCCGCTCACGAGCTGGCATCCATCGCCGGCGTCGATCTGAACACCTACGGCCTCGACATGCTCAAGGCGGGTGCGAGTTTGGCGGGAAGGACGATCGCCCAACTCATTTCGATGGACTCCAAGGAGTTCACCATGGGCGAGGCAAAGGTCGAGATCGCCCAGGTCAATGCGGTGGACGTCGACGAGGTGCTGTCGCGGCAGTCGGAGTTGGAGACTGCATTGCAGGCCGTCATCGCCCAGAAGAAACTCGACCTGTTCCTGTTCGTCGTCACCGACATCCTGAACAGTGATTCGGTGGCCATTGCGCTCGGTCCGCGCGCATCGGCGGTGGAATCGGCCTACGGCGTCACCCTTGAGAACAACCGCGCGCTACTGAAGGGTGTCGTCTCCCGCAAAGCGCAAATCGTCCCTGTGCTGACGGAGACGTTCAGCAGGGGGTGAACTTCAGGGCGGTGGTAGCGTCGGCGTGCTGATACGGAGGTGAATGAAAGGCATCATCTTCACCCTGCTCGAAGAGGTTGTGGTCGCCGCCTACGGGGACCAGACGTGGGACGATCTGCTGGATTCGGCTGGATTGGACGGCGTGTACACCTCGCTGGGCAATTACCGCGATGCGGACATGATGGCGCTGTTGTCCGCCGCCGGATCAGAGCTGTCGCTGTCCCACGAGGAGGTTCTCCGCTGGTTCGGACAGCGGGCGATACCCCGCATGGCCGACCGGTGGCCCGGTTTCTTCACCCCGCATCACCAGGCGATACCGTTCCTACGGACCCTCAACAGTGTGATCCACCCAGAGGTGCGCAAGCTCTACACCGGCGCATACTGTCCTCAATTCGAGTTCACGTCCCCGCCCGATGGATCCCTGCTGATCGGGTACAGCTCGCCGCGGCGGCTCTGCGGGTTGGCCCACGGGTTCATCCTCGGCACCGGTGAGCATTACGGCGAGACGTTAAACGTGTGGCACCGGGAATGCATGCACGAGGGGGCCGAGCGGTGCGTGATCGGCGTCGCGGCCGCGTGAGGGACTGAGGTGGGGCGTGGAGCGCGGTCGCGCGGCTGATCCGCAAGAGTCGACCGAGGCGCTGGGACACGAGATCACCCGACTAGCCCGCCGGCTGGAGCGTGAGCGCCGGATCCGCCACCAGGCCGAGGAGATCGCTGAGCAGGGGCTTCGCGACCTCTACCAGAGGCAGCGTGAACTCGAATTCCTCTCCGAAATCACGGTCATGGCGAACCAGGCCCTGTCGGTCGGACAAGCACTGGCACCGGTGCTGGAGTACATGTGTCAGTTCACCGGGTGGCCCGCAGCGCACGCCCATATCGTCGGCGGTGACGGCGACGCACGGGCCATGTGGCCGTCGGACATCTGGTACGTCGACCCTGCCCTCGACCTGTCCGAATTGCGCGCCGAAACCGCCGCCCGGCCCTTCCGGAGGGGTGAGGGATTACCGGGCCGGGTCTGGGAGTCGGGCGAAGCCGTCTGGCTCGACGACCTCGCGACCGGCACCAACTTTCCGCGTCGTCATGCCGCTCTGCGGTCCGGTATTCGCACCGCGTTCAGCGCCCCACTCCTGGTCGGATCCGAGGTGGCGGGGACCCTGGAATTCTTCGGGACCGACCCGATGCCGATCGACCCCGACCTGCTGGGACTGGTGGCCAAAGCGGGCACCCAACTGGGCCGAGTGATCGAACGCGACCACGCCGCGGCCGTGCTGTCCCGTGCGCTGGCCGAAAGCGAGCGCGTCAGCGCCCTGATGCGCCTCACGGTCGACTCGATGATGGATCCGCAGGCCCTGATCGAGCCCGTCCGGGATGCCGCAGGGTGCATAATCGATTTCGTCTGCCTCGATGCGAACCGCGCCGCCGCACGCGAACTCGGCATACCCCGGGATGATTTGCCCGGTCGCCGGCAACTAGAGGTCTTCCCCGACGCAACACACTCCGGACTCATCGCCCACCTGGCGCGCTGCATCATCGACGGGAACCCGGTCGTCCTCGACGAAATCCCCTTCGGGAAAGACCTTCCCGACGGCATCCGGCATTACGACATCCGGGCCGTTCGGGTCAGGTCCGACTGCATCAACGTCACCTGGCGCGATGTCACGGATCGTGTCAGGACGGCACACCGCATCGCAGCCTCGGAGGAACACTTCCGTCTCCTCGCCGAGAATGCCGGTGACGTCGTCGTCCACGTCCGGGATGACCGGTTCGTCTGGGTATCGCCTTCGGTGGAGAAGGTCCTGGGCGCACCACCGCAGCACTGGCTGGGCCGGCGGACCGGGGAGATCATTCCCGCCGAGGAAGGCGGTGCCCATGACGACCGGGTCCGAATGATCCGCGAAGGCCCTTTCATCGGCCAGGCCCGGGTCGTGGCCGTGGACGGCACCCAGCACTGGGTCCACGTGCACGCCAAACCTTTCTACGACGCCCACGGCCGTCGCGACGGCGCTGTGGCGGCATTCCGCGTCATCGACGACGAGGTGGCGGCGCGAGAGTCCGCGACCCAGGCGCTCCTGCGCCATGCCAGAGCCGACGAACGCTATCGGAAGCTGATGAACAACTCGGCCGTCGGCATGTGTCTGCTGGCCCCCAGCGGCCGCTACGAGGTGGTCAACCAGGCCCTGTGCGGCTTCTTCGGCTACGACGCCGAGAGCATGCTGGGCAAGACCTGGCAGGAGTTGACCGCCGCCGCCCACCTCGACTCGGATCTGGAGAAAGTCAGCGAGCTCCTGGCTGGACGTCTGGACTCCTATCGCGTGGCCGAGCAGTACATCCACGCCGACGGCCATCTGATCTGGGGTGACCTGACCATGAGCTGCATCCGCGGCCCGAACGGCCAGGCGGAGAACCTGATCGCCCAGATCATCGACGTCACCGCGGAGATGGAGGCGCGGGGCCGGATCGCTCAGCGCGAGCAACAGAACCGCGTTCTCGCCCGGCGTCTACAGGCGCAGACCGACCGCCTGATGTCCGAGATCAAGAGCGCCGCCCGATACGTGGCGTCGATCCTGCCCGGCGACATGGACGGCCGTGTGCGGGTGTCGTCGCGCTATCTGCCCTCCCGGGAGCTTGCCGGTGACTGCTTCGACTACTCCTGGATCGACGACGACCACCTGATGCTCTACCTGATCGACGTCTCGGGCCACGGCATCGAGCCCTCGATGGTCTCCATCTCGGTGCACAACCTGCTGCGGTCGAAATCCCTTCCCGCACAGACTCTGCTCGAACCCGGTCGGGTGCTGGCCGCCCTGAACGAACTCTTCGACATGGACCGCCACGGCGGAAATTACTTCACCATGTGGTACGGCGTCTACCAGGCGTCCAGTCGTACCGTGCGCTATGCCAGCGCCGGCCACCCCCCAGCGCTGGTCTTCACCGTCGAGGAGGACACCGTGCAGATGACCCGGCTTGCCACCCGGGCTCTCCCGGTGGGAATGTTCGCGGACACCGAATTCCCCTGCGCAACTTCCGTTGTGCCGCAAGGCAGCCAAATCCTGCTCTACAGCGACGGGGTGTTCGAGCTGCCCCTGGCCGAAGGCAGCAATTGGTCGTTGGAGGAGTTCACCGCGTTGTGCACCGAATTGGCGGCCGCACCAGACTGGTCACTCGACGGACTTCTCGGCAGGCTGCGCACCCTCACCGCGGACGGGCTGTTCGAGGATGACTGCTCACTGGTGC
>CAIOYU010000055.1 GCA_903862565.1 uncultured Actinomycetes bacterium
AGGCCTTTGCTTCGGGCGCCAGCTTGGCGAGTTCGGCGGTCACGGCGTCAGCGACCGCAACCACCGCGGACGGGCTGTACCAGAGGTGCGGGTTGGCGCCCGCCGCAGTCTTGGTCACTACGCCCGCATCCACTACGGGCGCCTTCGGAGCCGATGTTGCCGCGAACTTCGACGCCCACGGGTCGTAATCCGCTCCGTTGACGACAACGAGTTGCGCCTTCGAAAAGGTCGCCGCGTCCGCCGGGGAGGGTTCGAAATCGTGGGGATCGACAGACGAGCTGGCTAGCACCGTCGTCACCTGGGCGCACTCACCACCCAAGTCCCGGACGATATCGCCCCATTGATCCACGCTAACCACAACATTGAGCGGAGTGGTAGGGCAGCCACCGCCGGCCGCAGCCGCGGTGGAGGACTCGGCGGCCTTCCCGCCGTCACGCGTGGAGCATGCGGACAAACCGAGGGGCGCGACGAGCGCGATGAACGCGGCCGTGACGCCGATCACTCGAGGACGGATTGAGTTCATAAACGGAAATAGTAACCGTTTTCAATTGGGGCGGGACGGTGGGCGCGCTTTTCTGAATCCCTGCCGCGGCGCAACTACGCGGACGTTCGGCGAGAGCGTTCCGTGTGACCGTTAACTTCGGGTCCCATTGGCGCGTGACTTTTCCGCATTTCGTGGCAAAACCGGGAACCCTACGGATGCGAGATCGGCGGTCCTCACGCGGGGTCGAGCCGCAATGGCGATCTCGCGGACTGCCATTCCTGTTCCTTTCGCCGCGAAGCGGAAAGCGATTGAGCTGCATCGAATTTGGCTAGTGCGCTGCCCAAACATCCTCCAGGTAGCGATTCTCAGCGCGCTGTCCCTCGAGCCATGCCGCACCCTCCTCGGCGGAGACTCCCGCGTATCGCTGATAGATCTCGGCGTAGGCATCCCGCAGTGCGGGCGCGACTGTGCCGGCGCCCCCGCAGACATAGGTATTGCCTCCCGCGGCGATCAATTCGAGGATCTCTTCAGCGTGAGCCCGCACTGCATCGTCCACGCGGCGGCGGGTTCCATCCTGCACAGCTGAGTAGGCGGTAACGATCTTGACAACGCCGTCGGTCTCGAATTGTCGAATCTCGTCCTCGTAGATGAAATCCGAATCGGGCAGACGGCATCCGTAGATGAGCAGCGCCGGTCCAAGCTTGGCGCCGGCACCCTGCGCTGCCCGTTCCTGTAGGAACCCGCGGAACGGTGACAGCCCGGTTCCGGTGGCGATCATGATCATCGGCGTGGCCGGATCGTCAGGAACATCGAAAGGAAGGCCGGGTGGGCGAATGAAACCGGGCACCATCGTTCCCGGCTGAGTGCGAGCGAGGAAGTTCGACGAGCTTCCGTGATAGATCCCATTACCGTTGCGCGCCGGCGCACGAAGAGCCCCGACAGTGATGCTGCATCGATCTGGGAATGCCAATGGAGAGGACGAAATTGAGTAATACCGGGGGGCCAGGCCGGGCAGCAATTCAAGGCAGGTGTTGAGCGGCACGTCGATGGACGGGTAACGCTGGACCATGTCAAGCAGGGAGACCCTCTTGAACAGGATTTCCTCGCGGTACATGGCCACGTTTTCCGCACCGTCAGCGGCCCAGGCGGCGAGTTCCGCCTGTTCCCCTGGGTCCGTTGCGAATTCGGCCAGCGTCCGAATCTGAGATCGCGTCAACGGGGCCTGCAATTCGACTCGCGCGGAAAGTATCTCGGAGACGACGAACGGCGTATCCAACGGCAGGTGACTGGGTGCCCCGGTATTTGCGCGAATCATCACCAATTCGTCGAGGTCGAGTTCCGCCAGCGCGGCCGCCCGGCCCACAATCTCGGCGGCGTTGCGCGGAAGCAACGCGATGTGGTCGCCGGTGCGATAGCTGGCGCCCTCCGGCAGTTGGAATTCAATGTGCCGCGTGGACCGGGTGACCGCACCGGACTGCACGACCCTGGTGAGCAACTCCCGGTTGTCGACCATGCGAAATGCTGCTGCGTCCAGGGAGGCGAAGAACGCTCCGTGCAAGCGCTGCCCGGTAGCCTCGACCTCATAGCGATTCATGTCGACGGCAATATCAAGCTGAGGCGCCAACCCGAGGGCGTCGCCCGCCTTGTTCCAGAACGCTGCGTACCAGTCGCGGAACATGCCATCGAAATCGTCCGAGGCATCGGCAGCGCCTCGTTCGGCGAAACGCCTGGCCCCTGCTGCTTCGAGCATCGCGTCGATCTCGGCCGGCACCTTCTGGAACGTGGAGGCCCACACCCGGTCGCCGGCACCGAAGACGGTGTAGGTAACGCCGGCCAGTGCGTCGGACGCGAGTCCACTGTCGAGCCAACGGTGAAATGCGACGGCATTGTCCGGCGGGTTGCCGTTGTAGGAGGACGCGCAGATCACGACGAGTCCGTCGGTTGGTAGTCCGTCGACGTAATCGTCAAGTGCGCCTTCGGTAATGGTGAACCCACGGGCTCGTCCGTCTTCGGCGATCTCATTGGCGATCCGCTCCGAGGTCCCGAGATTGGAGCCGTGTAGTACCAGCAGCGGGTTCCCTCCGCCGTAGTCGGACACGACACGCTCGGGTGCGGGCGCCTCGGCGGGGGCCTCGGACGCGAGGCTCGCTCGCGGCCCGGCGATCACTGCTGCTTCGCGGCCCTCCCGGGGGGCGACCGTGATGGTCAGGTTGTTCGGTTTGATCGCGAAGGCGTCCTTGATGTCCAGTTGATAGTTAAACGAGTCAAGGAGCTTGAACCGCTGCAGGATAAGCCCGAGCAGCAATTGGGACTCGTGGAACGAGAAGTGGCGGCCGATGCATGCTCGCTGGCCGTTGCCGAACGGCACCCAAGCCCACGCCGGCCGAGCCGCTTCGAGTTCGGGGGTGAACCGATCCGGGTCGTACTTCTCGGGGTCGGGGAAGATCGACGGGTCGCGCTGCAACTTCGGCGCCAGGATCTGAACCATCTGCCCCTTCTTGATCCGGTACTTGCCGGCGAGCACTTCGTCGGCCAGCGGGCGGACCTGAAATCCCGCACCGGTCGGCCAGAGTCGAAGCGCCTCCTTCATGCATCGGAGCAAGTACTGCAGTTTGGGGATCTGTGTCTCAGTCGGCAGTACGGACAGGTCATCGCCGAAAACTTCGTCAACCTCGGCGTAGCACTTGGCCAGGGCCTCAGGATTCTTCAGCAGGTAATACACGGTCCACATCAGCATGCCGCTGGTCGTGTCATATCCGGCGACGAGGAAGGTCAACATTTGCTGGCGGATGTTGAGCCGATCCAGCTTCTCGCCGGTGTCCTTGTCGGCCTGGGTGAGCATCAGATCCAGAACGTCGCCATTCTTGCCGACCTCGGCGCTGCGAATGCGGTCCTCGATGATTCTGTCGGCCAGGTTGTTGACGAAGCTGATGTTCTCCTTATAGCGGCTGCGCCCTTTGACCGCCTCATAGATGTCCTGGCCGGGTAGCCGGCTGGGGCGGCTGACGCATTCGGCGACCATCTCCTCGAAAGTCGCCACGATCGGCGGCATGTCCTGGCGGTAGAAGGAACCGGGGCGGTAGCTGAAGCAGACCAGGCAGATGGTGTCGAAAGTCAGCTTGGTCATATCGGTGACGATGTCCACCGGGTCGCCCGGGTTCAATCGCGCCCACTTCATCACGAGCTGGTCGGCGATGTCGGCCATCTTTGCGGTGTAGCTCTTGATGGCCTGCGGTGAAAAGGCGGGCAACAGGATGTTGTGAGCCTTCTTCCAGGCCGGCTCCTGAGTCCATGAGGTGAAGATCGCGTCCCCGGCGACCTCCCTCATGGCCACCAGTTCGGGAGAGTTGTTCTTTTCGAACCGGGTCTCGTCCAGGCACTCTTCGGCGATCTCACCGCCGGACACGACCACCATGTCGTGCCCGGGAGTGACCAGGCTGTAGATCGGGCCGAGTTCGTCTGCGAGATCCATCAAACTCTGCGTCGGATGATCGGAATCGATGTGGAGTGCATCCCCCAGGACCGGCAGTCTGTTTGCCGGCCGCGGAATGTCTTCGTAAACGTTGGGACCGTTCATCTGGTTGACCCTTCTGTGTGCTTCATCAGGAGTGTGAAAACTTTGCGACCAAGTTCATTCGCTGCCTGGCAGCGCGTACCGGAAGCACGAGGAGGGGAAGGGCCAACAACACCAGGGCCAGGCCGGTCACTCCAAGCCGAGGCCAGTGTCCGCTTTCGCCGGCGATCCACCCGCCGAGGGCTGGCGCGACAGCTCCGGCCACCAACGCCACACTGCCGGCCAGAACGACCAGTCGGCCTGAATTCGTGTCTAGTTCAGCTGCCAACGCGAGCAGCAACGGTGTGACGCAAAAAAACGCGAGGTTGATGGCGACAAACCCCGCAATGAATGGCGATGGGCTGATCGCGGTGCCAACGAGCAGATTGCCAACGGCCATGGCTACGAAGGCCGGAACGATCAGGACCATCTTGCCGACCTTGGCACCGAACTTCAGAGTGATGCCGGCTCCGAGCAAACCCACAAGCTGAGAGAGCCCCAGGAACGTCGCCGTGTAGCGCGCAGAGAGCCCGGCGTGTTCTCCGATCGATTCAGCGAATGTCCATACCACTATGTTCCCGACTTCCACGAGCATCATCGCGGCGACGAGAAGAACTGCGGGACTTCGGCTTACCGTCGGTCGCATCGGCCCCGCAGCGACTTCGCCGCCGATCTGGGCCACACTCACACCGCGCTTGGACAGACCTCGAACATCGGGGAGCCGCATCATGACCACAACACACAACATCTCCGCCGCGGCAATCCCCAGATAGATACCAACCTTCGGCCAGATGTCGTGAAGGATCGGCCCCAGTGTCAGCATCACCGCACCGAGGAGCATCCACGTGATGGTGACAATGCTGAAAGCGCGCTCTGGGAAGCGCGCATAGGCCAGTGCCGAGTTTGCGCACGCGTAACACAATCCAGCGCCGATCCCGGTAATGATTTGCAGCGCCAGAACCGGGCCGAACCCCGTTGCGAAGCCGGTCAGCGAAAGACATCCCGCGGCGACAAGAGCGCCGGAAATCCCAACCTTCCGTCGGTCCAAGCGCGGCAGAAAAGCCAGGATGCCGAGAGCTGAAAGCGCAACACCACCTTGGCCGAACGCCACAAGCAGACCCGCAGGGCCAATACCGAATCCGAATTCCTTGGCAAACGACACAGCCAGAAGAGGCGACAAGAACGTCGTCAGGAATCCTGCGGCCATCATCCCGGCAGCGCCGACCACCAAGCCCTTGTGTTCGTCCGGGTGTTCCGTCAACGCCTGGCTCGTCTCCCTGGGTGGCATCTCCCATCAACGTTGCGGGGCACACTCATCAGTGCGGTACCAAGCTCGAAATAGTACACCGGACTAAAGTGGGGCTGGAGGCAGCAGCCGTTACCGGAACGGAGCGACCGTTGTCCAAGGTGGTTGATCACGACGAGCGGAGACGCGAAATCGCAGCTGCCATAGCGCGATGCCGTCCAAGCGGCTGTCCACGCCGGTCTCCAGGCAGGGCCCGATCCCGTTGTGCCCGCGATGGATTCGGATCATCTGGACTGCGCCTTTGAAGCCTTAGGATCCCGCTTAGCCACGATCGCGGTTGATCGCTTGAGCGAATCTGTCGAAGGTTATCGGCCACCGATGACATTGATGCTGTCATCGCGGCCTCACCACGGTGTTCGGACTGAGGATGGCCCGGCTGCTGCGGCTGGGTGAGATCACCGAAGTGGCGGTGCCCGAACGTGAGATCGAGGCAGTCCGCGATCTGGTGCGGGCCCGCGAAGATGCCCGCGCTGATCTGATGCGGGTGCGGCATCGGTTGTCCAAACTGCTTCTGCGCCAGGGCATCGTCTATCGCGGCGGAAAAGCCTGGACGTGCAAACACGAGCAGTGGCTTCGTCATCAGCGTTTCGACGACCGCGACCTCAAAGCAGCCTTCGACCACAGCTTCGATGCCGTCCTGGCCGCGACTGCAGCCCGGGACCGACTCGATGAGCAGATCCTGGAGGTGGCCGCCTCGCCCGCGGCTCGCCGATCCGGTCAACCGGCTGGGCTGCCTGCGCGGCATCTCGGCGCTGACCGGTCTGGCGCTGACCGTGGAGATCGGTGACTGGTCGCGGTTCACCGGGTCCTCGATCGGCGCCTACGTCGGACTGGTGCCCTCCGAGCACTCCTCGGGGACCTCCCGGGTGCAGGGCTCGATCGCCAAGGCCGGCAACACCCACGTGCGGCGGTTACTGATCGAGTCGGCCTGGCATCACCGCAAGTCCTACAGCACCTCCGGGCCCACATTGCGGGCCCGCTGGGCCAAGGTCGATCCCGCCCTACGGGCCCGCGGCCATACCGGCAACCGACGTCTAAACAAGCGCTGGCAGGGCTTCATCGACCGCGGGAAGAGCCCGATCGTGGCCAACGTCGCCATCGCCCGCGAGCTGGCCGGTTGATGCTGGTCTCTGGCCACCCTGCAGTAGTGCCGCAGGCCTTGAGAACTTGACTGGGCCCGGCTGATCAAGCAGCGACGCGGTGAGTGAACGAACCTGCGGAGAACCTATGAGCCACAGCATGATTGCCAAACATCAGCGCTTGTGACGCTCGACCGTCGAGGCCATCACCGGGCCCAGTCAAACGAAAGCCGCCCCGGCGACCGTCGGGGCGGCTTTCACCTGCTGAACTGATCTGAGCCATCTACCGCGGTGTGTGGTTGGTCGATCGTCATGCCTCAAGTCGTGCGCGGACGCTGGAGAGATTGATTCGGAGGTCGGCCTCGGCAGCCAGAGAGGCGGTCGGGTACCCTGGGGGGTATGGGTAATGGGTTCGCGATTCGAATGGGCGCGGTGCTTGCTGCTGCATCGCTGGTCGCTGTCGGGTGTTCCAAAACCGACACTGCGACCGAACACAAGAGCGCCTCGGCCGCCTCGGCCGTGACCGTCACCGACCAGTGGGTCAAGGCGGTGCCCACCGGGATGACCGGACTTTTCGGCACCCTGAAGAACGCCGGTGAGCACGAGGTCACCGTCGTTTCGGCCAGTTCTCCGGTCACCGGCAAGGTGGAGTTGCACGAGGTCGTCGGGCAAGCCGGTGGCGGTTCGGTGATGCAGCCCAAGGAGGGCGGGTTTACGATTCCGGCGGGCGGAACGCATGTGCTCGCCCCGGGCGCCGACCACATCATGCTGATGGATCTCAAGCAGCCCCTGCAGGTCGGCAAGGACGTTGAGGTCACCCTCCGTTTCGAGGACGGCTCCACCCTGCCCTTCACCGCCCAGGTCCGTGACTTCTCCGGTGCCGACGAGACCTACAAGCCCGCCGGCTGACGGCGCCCCGGGCGACCACGACCCGTCGGCGGCTTCCGGAATCAACCGGAGGCGTCTGCTCGCCGGGGGCGCCGCGGCGGCCGGACTGGCCGGTGCGGCAGGGGTTGCTTCGTGGTCGGGCGCCGGCAGCCGCCGGCCGGAGCGTGGTACTGCCTTCGCGGCCGAGACGATCCCTTTCTACGGGGCACATCAGGCCGGCATCGAGACACCGCCACAAAGCCACGCCGTGTTCGTCGGGCTCGATCTTCGCCGCGACACCCCGCGCAATCCGCGCGACGCGCTGGAGGCGGTGCTCAAGCTCTGGACCACGGATGCGGCCCGGCTGACCCAGGGAGTACCGTCCCTCGCCGACACAGAGCCTGAACTGGCGTTGCGCCCGGCGAGGCTCACCGTGACGGTCGGCCTCGGTCCCGCGGTGTTCGAGCGGGTTGGCCTTGGCCGGCTGAAACCGCTCTCTGCGCAGCCACTTCCGGTCTTCACGGTCGATCGCTTGGAGTCCCGTTGGGGCGGTACCGACCTGCTGCTGCAGATCTGCGCCGACGATCCCATCACGGTGGCACACGCCACCCGCGTCCTGGTGAAGAACGTCCGCAGCCTCGCAGTCGAACGGTGGCGGCAGGCCGGCTTCCGCAGCGCGCGGGCCGCCGATCCCGATGGTGTCACCATGCGCAACCTCATGGGGCAGGTCGACGGGACCGTCAACCCGGTTGCCGATACACCGGACTTCAGCGAGGTTGTCTGGGCCAACGCAGCGGACCAACCGTGGATGGCGGGCGGAACAATGATGGTGCTGCGCCGTATCCGGATGAATCTGGACAAGTGGGATGAATTGGACCGTGCGAGCAAAGAACTCGCCGTTGGTCGTCGCCTCGACAACGGGGCACCGCTGACCGGCGAATACGAGAATGATCCGGTGGACGTCACCGTGCGGCGCGACGGGATTCCGGTCATTCCACCGAATGCGCATGTGGCACTTGCGCATCCGCTGCGGGCTGGCGAGCGGTTCCTGCGCCGGCCCTATAACTTCGATGATCCGCCGCCAGCGGGGGAAACCTCCGACTCGGGGCTGCTGTTCGCGGCCTACCAGCGTGATGTCGACGTGCAGTTCCTGCCCATTCTGCGCCGCCTCGCCGAGGCGGACGCGATGAACCGGTGGCTCACCACTGTCGGTTCGGCCGTTTACGTGATTCCACCGGGCATCCAGGCCGGACAGTATCTGGGCTCGCAGTTACTTGACGATGCTGACTGACCGATAGGCACCAGTGAACTATGTTGTGCCGGTAAAAAATCCAAATGTTCAGTCGTTCGTGCTGGCGATGATCACGGGGATTCCGGCGTTGTGGACGACTGCGGCGCAGACCGTGCGTTCGGTGATGGCAACGCTCCCGATGGATGTTGGTGGATGATCGCGACCGGGCAATGTGCGTGGTGGGCGATGCCGGCGCTGACCGACCCCAGCAGGGCTTGTTCGACCGCTCCCTGGCCTCGGCACCCGACCACAATCACCCAGAACTCCCTCTTGGTCGCGCGCACCCGAGATGAAAACCCCCCTAGAAACAACGCAGTTTGATCAACGGCCATGGGGCCCGTAATGCATTCCAAATCCTCATGGAAGGGGCGTCAACCCCAGCGGTAGCCACCAGCCTCAGGCTTCAAGGAGGCTCCGCAGCATCCAGGCGGTCTTCTCGTGGATCTGCATCCGCTGGGTCAACAGATCGGCAGTCGGCTCGTCGTGGGCTTCATCCACTACCGGGAAGAGCGCCCGTGCGGTACGAACCACGGCTTCTTGGCTGGCGACCAGATCTCGGATCATGTCGATGGCACTTGTGACCGACGTTCCCTCGGAGATGCTCGTGAGCCGGGAGAACTCGGCATAGCTACCCGGGGCCTTGGCGCCCAGTGCCCTGATGCGCTCGGCGATGAGGTCGACGGCCAGCGCCAGCTCGGTGTACTGCGTCTCGAACATCAGGTGCAGTGTCTGGAACATCGGCCCGGTGACGTTCCAGTGGTAGTTGTGTGTCTTCAGATACAGGGTGTAGGTGTCTGCAAGCAGACGGGAAAGGCCGTCAGTGATCCGGCTGCGGGTCTTGGCGTCGATCCCGTTGTCGATGCTCATATCCATTTCAGCAGTCATGTTGTCTTGCCGAACCTTTCACTACTCTCGATTGTCGATTGGCACGGTCTTTGCCCGTTCGCCGCGGTCATGGAGTTGCCCTCACCCGGATCGACGATTCGATGTCCTCGGCGGGAATGGCTTTGGTGCAGAAAAACCAGTCCTCGCACTGCACATCCCCGTCGTGGCCATCCATGCGTTCTTTTGCGGTGCCGCAGGAGCCGGCAGGGGGAACGATGACCGGTTCACCGGGGCGCCAGTCCGCCGGGGTGGCGACGTCATAGTGATCGGCGGTTTGCAGGGCCTTGACCAGGCGGAGAAGTTCGTCGAAGTTTCGTCCGGTGCTCAGCGGATAGTAGATCACCGCGCGGACAATGCTTTTGGGGTCGATGACGAAGACGGCCCGCACCGCTTTGGTGGAGTCCTCACCGGGCATGATCATCCCGTACTTCCGGGCGATCTCCATCGAGACGTCTTCGAGCAAGGGGAAGGTCACCTCGACATCTTTCATCCCGCGGAAGGTGATCTTTTCCTTGATGGTGCGCAGCCACGCGATGTGACTGTAGAGGCCATCGACGGACAGTCCGACCAGTTCGGTGTTGTACTTAGCGAACTCGTCCTGCATCGAGGCGAACGTGATGAATTCACTTGTGCACACGGGAGTGAAGTCAGCCGGGTGGGAGAAGAAGACAACCCACCTGCCCGAGTAGTCGGCGGGGAAGTTGATCGGCCCCTGGGTGCTGTCCGCGGTGAACGATGGCGCCGTATCCCCGATTCTCGGCATACCGACGACTGGTGACTGTTCGCCCTGTGGTGATGTCATGGACGTTCCTTTCTGGACTGATTCCACTTTAACTTATACCCATGGGGGTATCCGGTCAAGGTGTGCAGTCGGGCAGTCTTTACCCGCGGCGGGGCACGCACTCTCCGTGCCAGACTGTCCGCCATGCCAGTGGCCGCCGCGATCATCGTCCTTGTCGCGCTCGTCTTGATCGTCAGCGGTCGGGCACCGGCGGTGCTGGTGCTGTTCTCGGCGCTTCTCGTTGCCGCTGTCCTCGGGATCGCGACGCCCGACGAGCTGTTTGCCGGGCTAAGTAATGCCGGCGTCATCACGATCGCGGCGATGCTGGTGATCGCCAAAGGTGTGTTCGGCACCGGTGTCATCTCCCGGGTGACTTACCGCCTCCTGGACGGGGTGGGCTCGGCCTCACAGGCGCTTCGACGCCTGATCCCACCTGTTGGGCTGCTCTCGGCGCTGATCAACACCGCCTCGATCATGGCCATGCTGATCCCCGCCACCAAAGAACTCGAGCAACAGTCCGGAGTGCCGGCTCGCGGAGTGCTGCTACCGGTCACCCACGCGACGACGCTGGCCGGCTCGGTGACCCTGATCGGTGCCGGTTCGAACCTGCTGATCGCCGGCATCGCCGAAGCCGCCGATATCCACCTGACGATGTTCTCGTTCGTACCGGTAGCAGTGCCCGTGATGCTGGCCGGCTGGGCGGTTCTGCTTCTGACGGCGCCACGACTGCAGCACAGCGAGGCCGCGGCGTCTACGAGAACGCTGACCTGGCGAGCGGAGATCACACTGTCCGGCGACGCCAGCGGTATCGGCCGGACACCCGCCGATCTGGGGATTCAGGCCACGCCAGAGTTCGAGCTCGTCGAGGTTCGGCGTGGGGGCACACCGGCACCCGCGGACAGTGCCCTCGCTGCAGGTGACGTCCTGATCTACCGATCCAGTGAGGCCGGCGTCCGAATGCTCTGGGGCAGTTCCTGGTTGGGCCTGGCCCCGCAAGACCTCTATCTGGTGTCCATCGCCGCCGACGAAGCCACCACGCTCCGGGAGCTCGAGGACGACGGCGCCATCCTGGTGGTCGCCGCCGAAACCGAAGAGCCGCTCGGTCAGGCCAGCGCCAAACCGGGCGAGTTATGCCTGGTGTCAGCCAGATCCACCGACGTACTCGCCGCCCATCCCATGGTCGCGTTGTGCCGGCGGGTGGCGGGGCAGGCGCCGCAGCCGGCCAAGACCGGTATCGCGCTGGGGATTCTGGTGGCCGTCGTCGTGGCCGGTTCCTTCGGGCTCTCATCTGTCGAGGTGGTCGCGATGGCCGGCGCCATCCTGATGGTCCTCACCGGAGTGCTGACGCCGAAATCCGCTGCGCGCGCCCTGAACTGGAACATCCTGGCCATCATGGCGGGCTCGATCGGACTGGGCACGATTGTCGTCAAAAGCGGCCTCGGCGAGCTGATCTCCTCTGCCATCGTCAGGCTCTCCGGCGGACACACCCTCCTGATCGTCATTGTGTTCGCGGTGGTCACCACGCTGACCACCAACCTCGTCACCAATTCTGCCGCCGCTGGGATCCTCGCACCGGTGGCGATCGCAGTTGCCGCCTCGGCCGGGCTGAATCCGGTGGTGCTAATGACCCTGGTCGGCACCTGCATCTCGATGACATTCCTGAACCCGATCGCCCAGCCGACCACCTTGATGGTGATGGGCCCGGGCGGATACACGGCGAAAACCTTCGTCCGCTTCGGCATACCCCTGACTTTGGTGTGTCTGATCGTCGCCAGCGCAGTGGGCGTGTTGTTACTCGCCCGCTAGCAGAGGCGGCGGAAGTCCCCCTCAGCGCCACTGCCACTGCGGTGGCGGCGCCGCCCCGTCGGCTCGAATCCGAACTTCGCCGCCATCGCGGCAAGACGGCGTTGGTTGTCCTTGTTGGACCTGACCTCGAAGGACCGGACCTCCAGTTGGGGATAGCGTTGCTGGAACTCTGACAGGACCGGCTTGGCGGCGGCACAGTGCGGACAGCCCTCCGCCCAGAAGAAGTAGAGAACGACCCGGTCCTGCGGTTCAGCGACTGCGCGACTAGCGCCGCTAATCGGCCCGACCAATGCGAAGGCAAGAAGAACCATCAACAGCAGCCTGGTGAGATTCCGCGGTTTCAATTGAGCCGTTCCCCGTTGCGGTCGTTCAAGTCCCCCGAGCCCATGCTAGAACGCATCGGCACGCTCGGAGCCAAGGCGCCGGGTAGCTTGCTGGGTGATTGACTAGCCGCCGCGGGGGCGCAGTCTGCGGGCGCATGGGTGCGCCATGAGTGCCCGCAGAGCGTTGCAGAGGCCGGCCTCGTCGGCGACGGGGAAGGGGACTCGGTGCTCCCAAACACCTTCAGGAGTGTCGACTGTCACGAGAAGTCCGTAGCGGTCGATCCCGAAGATGCGAATGCTTCCTGGTCTTTTACCGCGGGGCAGGCGTAGACGGAGTCGCTCGACCATGTCTGGGTGATGCTCGAGGTACCGGATCCAGGCACCCTCGACATGGCTGACGGGGTCGGATTGTGCCTTGACAACGCGTGCGGGCTCGATCGCGGACGCACCCGCTTTGTCCGCCATCACGATGGAGTCCACGGCCAAAAGGACAGTGTGTCTTGATGTCCGATGTCGAGCAACGCTGGATCGGGGTTGGTCGCGGCGATCATGTCGAGGTACGGGTCGGATCCCTGCCGAGGTGGCCGCCCGGGCCCATCCGCATTCGGCGTCGCCTTTTGGGCGGTTACCGACCGCTCTTCACCCGCCGCTGGTCGGTAGGTGACGACCGCGGAATTCAAGTCCACGCGAACGGTAACCGACATCGCTGGCTCCGCGCGGTGAACCAAACCACCGCATGATCAACGTTGCACTCGGACGGCTCGACCGTCAACAGTTGGGTAGCCGACCTAACAACTGTCCGACAATGTAGGTTCCCAGTGCTGATGGCACATGCCGCGATCCTGATCGGCGGCTTTCCCTTCATTCTCATCAACACGGCTAGGTCCGTTTTCTCAATTCCGTGGCAAATCTGACAACCGAACAGTTGTGCAGTAATTGGCCTTGGCGTGGGCGTCTGTTGACCGTCTCCCGGAACGACGTCCACGGGGATGCTCGGTCAGGTGTGATGTCGGGAGCGTCCGTAGAGTCCCCGTCCGGTTCCGTTCGCCAACAGTCGCCGCAGGTTCGCTCGGATCGTCGGCCACCAGCCGTAGAATAGGTCGGGTGACCAGCACATACAGCAGCCGGACCCTGGATCGCCTACGCGAGCATCGCAAGGAGATCCGCGCTGTGCTGGCCAAGTACGGTGCAAGTAATCCGCGGCTGTTCGGGTCGGTCGCACAGGGGGCCGCGGGGCCGGACAGTGATATCGACCTGCTCTTAGATCTGACCGCTGAGGGCTCCGGAAGCCGTCTCTCGCGGCTGTCGGGCATCCGGTTGGAACTCGAAGAGCTACTAGAGATCTCGGTCGACGTCGTCTGCGAAGAACTCCTCAAAGACCGTGTATCAGAATCGGCTCGCCGGCAAGCCATTGCGTTGTGAGCCGATCAGCGCGAGACCGACTGGCTGACATTCAGACTGCGATCGCCAAGGTCTATGCCTATCGGCCAGCGCTGAGAGGCGAGCATTCCGAGATGGCGGTGTCAGCAATTCTTCGTGAGATCGGGATCATCGGCGAAGCGGTGAATGCACTGCCGGAAGACGTCACAGCCCAGCGGCCTGAAATCGCCTGGCGGCAGATCGGCGCAATGCGGAATTTCCTCATTCACGAGTACTTCAACATCGACGAAGGCGTGGTCGACGATGTCATCACCAACGATCTCGACCCGTTGAATCTTGCAGTGACAGCTCTGTTGAATGACTTAAATCGTTAAACTACAGCGCATCTCAGCAACAGCGGGGCCGCCTCCGTCCGCCGGAGTTTGCCGCGGCGGCGGCCGTTCTAAAAACTTTCCGGCAACATTGCCAACCTTCTGCCATCAAAAGCGGAATTTGGCCATCAAAAACGGAACCTACAGCTACAGCAGCAACAGTGTAGGTTCTCAAATTCCGTTTCATATCGCGGTCTTCCGACATGCGCCTTTCCAGTTTGTCTCACCTCGTTTCATATGGGGTCTGTCTCACAAACCGTTTCATTTCCTAGCGGTAGGCCGAGGACAGCCATCCGTCGGTTA
>CAIOYU010000056.1 GCA_903862565.1 uncultured Actinomycetes bacterium
ATGGTGAACGCCCCCACCCGCGTGAGCGCCACGCCCATGACGCAGGTCTCGTAACTGGGCGGCGACATGCACACGATGCGGGTCAGCTCGGCAATGCCCATCTCGCGCAGGCCGACGGCGACTGCCTCGACGTCGGCCGACAGCTCGGCGTAGGTGTGGCGTTTGTAGCGGCGCGTGCCGTGGCCCTGCCAGCCGTCGAGGTCGATTACCGCGATGCGCTCGGGGTCCTCGCGTGCGACGCGCAACACGATGTCGGCGAGGTTGAAGACGTCATCGGGGAACGGATTCATCTCAGGTCTGCTTGACCGAGGCGGACTCCAGGAAACCGTCGATGATCGCGGCGACGTCATCGGGCTGCTCCAGCATGAGCAGGTGGCCGGAATCGGGGAGCCATTCCTGGCGAGCGGGGTGCAGGGTCGAATTCAGGCGACGGCCCGCCGTCGGCGAGACGATCTTGTTCTTCAGGCCCCAGATGGTGCAGATCGGCGGGAACCCCGGTGGCGGCGCGAGGGTGTCGATGACCGCGTAGTTCTCCAGATCGTCGAGGACGCCGAGCAGCGACTCCAGCTGGCCGGTGGCCGCATAGGGGCCGACGACGTCGGGGCGGCGATGGACGTTGAGGGCCCGGCCGCGCGGGCCCAGCTGGAACAGGCTGGCTGCCGAGCCGATGGCATTGGTGAGCTTGAGGTGCCCCAGCACGCGGTACACCTGCCGGTTGATTCCGGGCAGCCGCTCACGCAACCACAGCAACGGTCCGAGCCAGCCACCCAGGAACGTCGCCTCGGTGAGCGGGTTGCACAGCACCAGGGCCTTCACCGTGTCCGGATGGCGTTCGGTGAACGCCAGGGAGATGGCGCAGCCCATGCAGTTGCCCACCAGAGCGACGTTCTCCAGTCCCCGTGAGCTGACGAATTCCTCCAGCATCGCCACGTAGTTGTCCAGGGTGTAGCCCGAGCCGGGCTTGGCCGAGTTGCCGAACCCCAGCAGGTCAAGGGCGAAGATCTCGTACTTGTCCGCCAGTCTGGTCGCCACGTCCGCCCAGATGGCGTGCGAGGAGCCACCGTTGTGGAGCATGATCACCGGCTCGCCCTGCCCGGTGCGCTCGTAGGCGATCGACAGTCCCCGGAAGTCGAAGCTCTCCAACGCAATCCGCCCCCGCTTTTGTGGCCAAACTCCGAATCCAATCACCCCACCGGGCCCACGGGTAGGGGCCGAAGTCCCTACCCGGCTCAGCGGGCAAGGCTACGGTCGAGAGATGAGCATCGCAGACATCGGTCCCCGTCCCCAGGCATTCGACATCGAGGCGAAGTCGCTGGAGAACCCGAACTTCCGCACCGTGGCCTGGAGCGGCAAGTACCTGCAGGTCACCCTCATGTCGATTCCGGTCAACGGCGACATCGGACTCGAAAAGCATGGTGAGACCGACCAGTTCATTCGGCTCGACCGCGGCCGTGGCCGAGTTCAGATGGGACCGGGCAAGGACGAACTGACTTTCGACGAAGAGGTGACCGACGGTTGGTGCGTCATCGTCCCGGCCGGCACCTGGCACAACATCACCAACATCGGTGACGAGCCCATGCAGGTCTACACCATCTACGCGCCGCAGCACCACAAGCCGGGCAAGGTGCACCAGACCCAGGCGGTCGCCGAGGCTGACACCGACGACGAACCGGCCGTATGGTCCGTCCAACCAGACCAGGTCGCCGACCAGCACGCCTGATCATCCGAACGAGGAGAGCAATGCCGAGTGACCTCCGGCGCATGGCAAAGGTATGCGTCCTATTACTTTCGGCAGCAATGGTTTTCGTGGCCTGCGGCAAGAGTCCTGGCCCTGTTGTGGAGTCCACGGGACCGTCAGCGTTGACCGAAGCCCAGGCCACGGACCTGGCCACCGAGGCCTACGTCTACGGCTATCCGCTGGTGACAATGGAGTACACCCGGCGGGTTTTCACCAACACGGCCGAGCCCGACGGTAAGGCGGCGCCGATGGGCCAGTTCGTGCGCATGCGCGAATATCCCAACGCGCAATTCAAGGCGGTGACGGCGCCCAACGCGGACACCCTCTACACGACCGCCTGGTTCGACGTCGACAAGGAACCCTGGGTGATCAGCGTTCCGGACATGGGAGATCGGTACTTCCTGTTGCCGATGCTCGACGGCTGGACCAACGTCTTCGCATCCCCGGGCACCCGTACCACCGGAGGCACGGCGCAGACGTTCGCCATCACCGGCCCGAACTGGCATGGCGCCCTGCCGGCCGGTGTGACCGAGTACAAGTCGACGACCGCGGTGGTGTGGCTGCTGGGCCGGATCTACTGCACCGGAACCCCGCAGGACTATGAGGCCGTGCACAAGCTCCAGGATCAGATCACCGCGGTGCCGCTGTCCGGGTTCGGCACACCATACTCCCCGGCGCCCGCGACGGTCGACTCCGCGATCGACATGAAAACCGCTGTCCGCGAACAGGTCCACGCACTCGACGGACCCGCATACTTCACGCTGCTGGCTGAGTTGATGAAGACCAATCCGCCGGTGGAGACGGACTCACCGACGGTGGGTGCGCTGGCGAAACTGGGCCTGGTGCCAGGGAAGTCCTTCGATCCCGGAACGCTCGACCCGGCGGTGTCGGCGGCAATAGCGAAGTCGCCCAGAGCGGCCCAGGCCACGATCATGGCGGGGGACAAGACGGCGGTGGCCGCCGGCGACCTGAAGTTCACCAACGGCTGGCAGTACTCCACCAACCTCGGCGAGTACGGCACCAACTACCTCCTGCGCGCCTACGTCACCGCAATCGGGTTGGGCGCCAACCTCTCCAAGGACGCGATCTATCCGAAGTCCGCGGGCCCCGACGCCGATCAGACATACGACGGTTCGGCGAAGTACGTGCTGCGCTTCGACAAAGGAAAGCTGCCGCCGGTCAAGGCTTTCTGGTCGCTGACCATGTACGGCGCGGACTACTTCTTCGTCGACAATCCGCTGAACAGGTACACGCTGAGTC
>CAIOYU010000057.1 GCA_903862565.1 uncultured Actinomycetes bacterium
AGCCGCTTCTCATACTCGGCGTCGTCGATCCGCCCGTGCGAGGCGGCTTCGGAGAGCAATTGGGCGACCTGGATCCGGTCGTCGTCGGAAGCCAGCGGCGAGGGATCGCGCGGCGTCAGGTTGGTCATGATGCTCCGAGCCTACGACGTGGCAGGGCCTGCCAAAAGCCTGTGGATAACTGAGGCCGGTTAGAGCTACTGCGCCACCCAGCGCGCCGCCCGCTTCTGCAGGAACGCCACCATCCCCTCGCGGGCCTCCTCGGAGACGAACAGCCGGGCAGACTCCTCGGCCAACCGTTCGGCGTCGCGGTCGAAGCCCGCCAGCACCCCCGCCGTCGTCAGCGCCTTGGACGTCGCCAAGCCCTGCGGTGAGGCCTTGGCCAAATCGGCGGTCACCTCGTTGACGGTGAACCCGACATCGTCGGCGGTCTCGGTGATCAGCCCGATCGAGACGGCCCGCCTGGCGTCGAACGTTTCGCCGGTGACGTAGTAGCGCGACGCGGCGCGTGAAGACAGCTTCGGCAGCAGGGTCAGCGAGATGATGGCCGGGGCCACCCCGATGCGGGCCTCGGTCAGTGCGAAAGTGCTTCGCGGACCGGCGATCACGATGTCGCAGGCACCCACCAGGCCCATACCGCCGGCGCGGACGTGGCCGTCGATGGCCCCGATCACCGGCACCGGACACTCCACGATGGCCCGCAGCAGTGCCGTCAGTTCGCGGGCCCGGCCGAGAGCCGCCTCGAACGGGTCACCGCCGGACGCCTCCGACAGGTCCGCCCCAGCGCAGAACGTCCCACCGGTGTGGCCCAGCACCACCGCACGCACCGCCGGATCGTCCGCCGCGCGGCGCAGACCCTCGTGCAACTCGGTGACCAGGCGTGCCGAAAGGGCGTTGCGGTTGGCGGGGGAGTCCAGCGTCAACCGGGCGACTGCGCCCTCGGCGCCATAGGCAACCAGGGTCATGATTGACCTTCCTGTGTCGCTTCGCTCCTGCCCATGGGGGTTCCTCCCCGTGTCGCTTCGCTCCTGCCCATGGGGTCAGTACGACCTCGGCAGACCCAGCGAGGTCTGGGCGATGAAGTTCAGCACCATCTCACGGCTCACCGGGGCGATCCGGGACAGCCGGGAGCCCACCAGCATGGCGGCCACGCCGTACTCCTGGGACAGGCCGTTTCCGCCCATCGACTGCACGGCCTGATCGACGGCGCGGGTCGAGGCCTCGCCGGCGGCGTACTTGGCCATGTTCGCCGCCACGGCCGCGCCCATGTCGTCACCCGCGTCATACAGGGTGGCGGCCTTTTGCATCATCAGCTTGGCGAGTTCGAGCTCGATGTGGTTCTGCGCCAACGGATGCGCGATGCCCTGATGAGCACCGATCGGCGTCTTCCACACCTGGCGGGTCTTGACGTACTCGGCGGCCTTGGTCAGGGCCAGTCGGCCCATACCGACGGCACTCGCGGCGCCCATGATGCGTTCCGGGTTCAGGCCGGCGAACAACTGGGCGATCGCGGCGTCCTCGGCGCCCACCAGGGCGTCGCCGGGCAGGCGGACTTCGTCGATGAACACCTGGAACTGGTTTTCCGGGCTGACGATCTCCATCGGGATCTTGGTGAAGGTGAATCCGGGGGCGTCGGTGGGCACGATGAACAACGCCGGGCGCAATGATTCGGACTTCTGCGCCCCCTCGTTGAAGGCCCGGGCGACCACCAGCACGTACTGGGCCTGGTCCAGGCCGGAGATCCAGATCTTCTGGCCCGACAGGATCCAGTCGCTGCCGTCGCGGCGGGCGGTGGTGGTGATGCGGTGCGAGTTGGATCCGGCGTCGGGTTCGGTGATGGCGAACGCCATGGTGATCGAACCGTCGGCGATGGGCGGCACCCAGCGTTTCTTCTGCTCGTCGGTGCCGAACTTGGCGATGATGGTGCCGTTGATGGCGGGGGAGACCACCATCATCAGCAGCGGGCACCCGCCGGCCGAGAACTCTTCCATGACCAGGCCGAGTTCGTACATGCCAGCGCCGCCGCCACCGAACTCCTCGGGGAGGTTGACGCCGATGAAGCCGAGTTTGCCGGCCTCGCTCCACAATTCGTCGGTGTGCTCGCCGGCGCGGGCTTTGGCAAGGTAGTACTCCGGGCCGTAGCTGGCCGCCAGGGCGGACACGGCCTTGCGCAGCGCCTGCCGTTCCTCGCTCTCGATGAAGCTGGTGTCTGTCATTGCTGTTCTCCTTCGGGTATCTCGACGCGGGCCAGAACTGCGCCCACCTCGACCTGCTGGCCTATCGCGACGTCGAGTTGGGTGAGGACGCCGTCCGCGGGCGCGGTGATGGTGTGTTCCATCTTCATCGCCTCCAGCCAGATCAGCGGTTGGCCGGCGGTCACGGAGTCGCCCAGGGCTGCCCCCAGGCGGATCACCGCGCCGGGCATCGGGGCCAGCAGCGAACCCTTCGCCACCACCGAACCGGGTTCAGGAAAGCGCGGCACGACGGTGAATGCCACCGGGCCACAGGGCGAGTCGACGTACACCTGATCGCCGTAGCGTGTGACAGCGAAGGCCGTGGCCACCCCGGCGCGGGCAAGCACCACCTCGCCCGGAGCGGCCGAGATCAGGCTGACGTCCTCATCATCGGGGAGCACCAGTCCGTCGTGGCCGAAGCGGTAGGACACCGTGTGGTCGGTACCGTCGTCCCCTCCCCGCGCGGAGCGAAACACCTTGTGTTGGTTGCCGGAGACCACGTTGCGCCAGCCGCTGGGCAGGCCGCCGAGCACCGGTGTGCCGGCGCGGTTGTGGGCGGCATCGGCCAGGGCCGCGGCGATGGCAGCCAGGCGGACCGTTGGCTCATCGGCAAGGGGAGCGGAGAGCACGTCCAGACCGTGGCTGTCGAAAAACGCGGTGTCGGTGTCCCCGGCCAGGAACGCCGGGTGGCGCAGCACATTGACCAGCAGGGCGAGATTGGTGCGCAGACCATGCAGACGGGTGCGGGCCAGGGCGTCGGCCAGGACTCGGGCGGCGGCGGTGCGGGTGGGCGCGAACGAGATCACCTTCGCCAGCATCGGGTCGTAGTGGATCGACACCACCGAGCCGTCGACGACGCCGGAGTCCAGCCGGATTGCCCCCAATGAATCGTGCGTCAGCCCGAATTGCGTTGTCACACCAGGCACCTCGAGGTGATGCACGGTTCCGGCCTGCGGTTGCCAGCCCTTGGCCGGGTCCTCGGCGTAGAGGCGAGCCTCGATGGAATGCCCCTTTGTCGCGGGCGGTTCGGCCGGAAGCCTCTCGCCGTCGGCGACGGCCAGTTGCAGTTCGACCAGATCCACACCCGTGGTGAGTTCGGTGACCGGGTGCTCCACCTGAAGGCGGGTGTTCATCTCCAGGAAGTAGAACTCGCCGTTCTCGTCGGCCAAGAACTCCACCGTCCCCGCACCGGTGTAGCCGATCGCGTTGGTCGCGAGCCGGGCGGCGGTGAACAGGCGTTCCCGCATCCCCGCAACGCGTTCCACCAGAGGCGACGGCGCTTCCTCGATGACCTTCTGATGGCGGCGCTGGATGGAGCACTCGCGCTCGCCGACGGCCCAGACGGTGCCGTGCCGGTCGGCCATCACCTGGACCTCGATGTGACGCCCGCGGGGGAGGTAGCGCTCGCAGAACACGGTCGGATCGCCGAATGCCGAGTGCGCCTCGCGGGCTGCGGCCTGCACCTGCGCCTTTAGGTCGGGCAGATCGCTGACGATCCGCATGCCGCGTCCGCCGCCGCCGGCCGACGCCTTGACGAGCACCGGCAACTCCGCGGTGGTCACCGTCTCGGGGTCGAGTTCGCCGAGGACTGGCACCCCGGCCGCGGCCATCATCTTCTTGGCCTCGATCTTGCTGCCCATCGCGGAGACCGCGGCCGGCGGAGGACCGATCCAGGTGAGGCCGGCGTCGACGACAGCTGACGCGAAAGCGGCGTTCTCGGAGAGGAATCCGTAGCCGGGGTGGACGGCGTCGGCACCGGCTGCACGGGCGGCCTCGACGATCTCCGCACCGTCGAGATAGCTGTCGATGCGAACCCGGGCGTCAGCCTCGGCCACGTGCGGCGAGTGGGCGTCGGGGTCGGTGTAGACCGCGACGGTGCCGATCCCGAGTCGACGGCACGTGGCGTACACGCGGCGGGCGATCTCGCCTCGGTTGGCAACCAGGACCTTCGTGATGGGCCCTTCTACCCTCTGCTCTTCGCGCAAGCGCTCATCGGCTTTCTGCTCTTCGCGCAAGCGCTCATCGGCTTTCTGCTCTTCGCGCAAGCGCTCATCGCTGGCGCTCACATCCTGAAGACGCCGAAGTTCGACGTCCCCTCGATAGGGCCGGAGGCGATGGCGGACAGGCACATTCCCAACACGGTGCGGGTGTCGCGCGGGTCGATCACGCCGTCGTCGTACAACCGGCCGGACAGGAACATCGGCAGTGACTCCGCCTCGATCTGCGACTCCACCGCGGCCCGC
>CAIOYU010000058.1 GCA_903862565.1 uncultured Actinomycetes bacterium
CACGACATTCGTGGTGTCCTGGCGGAGCCGGTCGACCAACCTGCGGTAGACGGCTTCGTCGCCGCTGCTCAGCCCCTTGGGGTCGGTGAGCAGGACCACCAGGATGTTCTCCGCGCCGGAGTCCTTGAACGCGGCGTTCATTTGCCGCGTGGCCTCGTTCGAGGGGGCGTCGGCAGGCAGCAACGCAACGGGATTGCGCTGGGACATCTCCGCCAGGGGCGGCACCTGGGTGGATACCGCGGCGGCCAGCAGCACCCACAGCACGATGACCGCCCACGGCCACCGCACCACGATGCGGCCCAGCCAGGCGAAGACGCGGCCGCCGGTGTGCTCGCTCACGGGGTCAAGAACATCTCAGACGACGCCCGGGGCGAGATCCAGGGCCACATCGCGCCAGTGCCCCCGCTCGGCGACGAGTTCGAAGACAGACTTCAGCGCACCGAGAAACCGGTGGACCGATTCCTTGGCCTCAGGATTGTCCGGATACATCACCGAGACGGCCGTCTGGTCCTCGACGCGCGCGACGTAGATGGACAACTGGTAGGAGTACCGGCCGTCGCTGTACACCCCGACGTGCAGGTCGCCGAGTTCGGCAGTCAGCAGGGCCGACAACGGGGCGGTGCCGGCGTCGAGGAAATTGATCACCGGGAAGTTGGGCGGCGGGCTGCTCAGAGTGGGATCGAGTTCGATGACGCGGTCGTAGGGCAGTTCGGCCATGGACCGCGCGTTGTCGAAGGAGACCTGGGCCGCGCGGGCGGAGTCCGCGAAGGACTCACCCCCGATCGGCACGGTCACCGGGATCAGGCCGGTGAACCAGCCCTGGGTCATCGAGTCGGCGAAGTCGCGGCGGGTGTCCTTGGGCGTAACGGCGTAGTAGAAGTCAGCCCCGGTGAGATGGTGCTCGGTCAGCCCGATGCAGGCGAACACACCGCCGATGAAGCGGGCACCGGCCTCGGTGCAGGACGCTTCGAAACGGACCATCTGCTCCTGGTCCATCACGGTCATCGTCTCGATGGCAGATCCCCACCGGACCGTCGGGTCACCGAGGGGCAGCGGGAAGGTGGGCAGGGTGTTGTGGTTGGCCTTGGCGAACTCGACCCACTCGCGAACCTCCGGCGACTCCGCGGTCAACGCCCCGGTGTAGGCGTATTGCCGCTCGCAGAAGTCGGCGTACTTGCCCGCCGGCGGAAGTTCCAGGGGCGCGCCGCCGGCCACCAGGGACGAGTACATCATGAAGAACTCCATCAACGTGACGCCGACGATCATCGCGTCGACGTGCACGTGATCGATGGCGGCGAAGAAGGTGAAGCTCTCCGGACCCTGGACGATGCCGTACCGGAAGCAGTCCCAGTTGAGCGGATCGGGGATGTTGGCGACGAGATCGCGCAGCTTGTCGATCTCCATCTCCCCGAGCTTGACCGGGGAGAAATCGATGTCCGCGGGGTTGTCGATCGCGTGGCGGATGATCTCGCCCGTGCCGTCGTACTCGAACCAGCTTCGGTAGGTGTCGTGTCGACGCAGGTGGTTGTTGACGACGTAGGTCATCGCCCGGACATCGCACACTCCGGGGGCATCGCAGCTGACGACCATCAGCCGCGAGTAGTCCAGCCCCAGATCGCGCTGGGAGCAGTACCCGCGGATGTGCTGGGCCTGCATGTACCCCACCGGCACCGAACTGAGCGGAGCCTTTGCCGCCTTGGCCAACGACGCCGCGGTGGGCTGCCACAGGACCACCGGGCCGTCGACCGGGGTCCAGTCGCTGATCGAGCCTATTTCCAGTGGCCCAACTCGCATTGTCTTCTCCTCGATGACTGGCTTGCTCGAGCTGCAGGGTATCGGTTAGCCGGCGGGCGCCGGTACCGCCTCACGTTGCTGGAGTTCTTCGCAGAGGTGATCTGCCAACCCGCGGACCGTGGTGATCTGGGTGGGCCCGATGCGAACGCCGGTCTCGGTCTCGATCCGGGTGCGCAGTTCCAGGTTGCCCAGCGAGTCCAGGCCGTAGTCCGACAGCGGCCGGTCCGGGTCGATGGTGCGGCGCAGCAGCAGGCTCAGTTGCTCGGAGACCAACTTGCGGATCATGCCGGGCCATTCGTCCTGTGACACCGCCCGCAGTTCGGACAGGAACTTGCCGCTGTCGCCCTGCGCCGAGTTGGCCGACTGGAACGCCTCGGCGAACTTGCTGCGCTGGCCGAACGCGGTCAGCCACGGCGTTCCGATGATCGGCGCATAGCCGCTGTACGGGCGGTCGTA
>CAIOYU010000059.1 GCA_903862565.1 uncultured Actinomycetes bacterium
CACTCCTGCTGCTGTGCGCCCGCGTAATCGCGGGCGCCGGCTTTCGCCGCCGCTGTTTACCTGTCGTGGTACACCGGCCCCCGCGCTCGGGTGTGTCACCCGCACGCAGCCTCGTTGCGCCGAAAAACCCGCTTGCGAGGTGGAGACCGGACGCGCCGGTGTTGGCGCTGGTCGCATGCCTTTCGAGGCTCACCCGGTGAGGGGCGGACCTGGCTCAAGACAACCTCGACAGTATGCCTGACGACTAGGCCGTGGGCCAAATCCCCCCTGGGACGACGATCAGGGTCGCTGACGATGCTGTTAACCTCGAGGCGGTCCACATGGCAGGAACTATGACGCCTTCGCGCGAACCTAGGGGCGTGAGCCCGCAGAGACTGGGTGGCCGGAGGGCATCGGACCCCTTCGCGCCACTGTCCCCTGTGTTCGCCATCTCGTCTGCCGTCGCCGTTTCCTAGGCCGCCCTGGGCCTCGTCACCACCGTCCTGGCCCAGACGACCGGTATTGCTGCACCGGTCTGGCCGGCCGCCGGCGTCGCCTTCGCTGCCGCGTTGCGTTACGGGTGGCGCGCCCTACCGGGGGTCTTTATCGGATCGGCCTGTGCAACCGCTGCCAGCGTGCTCTTGCTGACCCGGCCAGATCATCCGGAGCCGAGAACATGGTTCGTTGCAGCAGCGGTCGGCATCGGCGCAACTCTCGGGGCCGCCGCGGGCGCAGCCCTGGTTCATCGCTTCGTCGGCCCGGCTCGTCGGCTCGATACGCCGCGGGAGGTGATGCTCACCCTCGGCCTCGGGGGCCTTCTGGCCACCACCATCGCGCCCACCATCGGTGTCGCGGCCCAGCTCACGACGGGACTGCTCAGCACCAGCCAGGTGGCGTTCGGCTGGCTGACCTGGTGGGTCGGCGATTCGATCGGGGTCGTCGTCTTCGCGCCCCTGGTGCTCATGTTCACGCCCTCGCAACGCGAATACTGGTCGGGGCGGCGCTGGAAGATCGCGGTTCCGTCACTGCTGATCTTCGGACTCCTGATGGCCGGCATCATCCAAAACGTCGCTCAGGAGCGAATCCGGATCGACAGTGCGGTCAAGGTGCTGGGCGATCGTGCGGCCACGGACCTGTCCGCCACCATCGCTCTTCACGAGGAGGCGCTGGAAGGTCTCCGTGGTCTCGTGGACGCGTCCGAAAACGTCACCGCCGAGGAGTTCGACGTCTACACCGACGATCTGCTTGTCCGCTTCCCCAATTTGCAGGCCCTGTCGTGGAACCCGTCAGTCACCAAGGCGGATCTCGCCGCTTTCCAGGCTCGACAACGCGCCCAGCCGGGTCTGGAGAGCTTCACCGTCACCGAGCGCGACGGGGGCAACCTGCGGCCGGTCTCACCCCGCCCCGAGTACGTGGTGGTGGCCTACATCGAGCCGATCGCCGACAACCGCAACGCTCTCGGCTTCGACATCAACTCCAACCCCGCACGGGCCGTCGCCATCGCGACAGCCCGCGACACCGGCCGGACCACGGCGACGGCACCTGTCGATCTCGTCCAGGAGTCGGACACCCAGAAGGGCATGCTCGCCCTGCTGCCGGTCTACGCGGGAGGTTTCGATCCGGGAAGCGAAGCGGCCCGGCGCGCCGGACTGCGTGGCTTCGCCGTCGGCGTCTACCGCCTCCGTGATCTGCTTGCCGAGACTTTCCGTGGCAAGGATTGGGACAGCGTCGAGGTGACACTCTCCGACGTCAGCGACCGTGCGGAACCCATCGTCATCGCCGATCTCCCCGCGCGAAACTCGGCCACGGCCGATCAGGTGGGTGCGGCACCGACGGCCACAGCGCCACCTCTCGACGTCTACGGACGGACCTGGGAACTCACCGTACGTCCAACGAGCGCAGCATTCGTCGACAGTCGAAGCGGCATCATGGCGATCTTGCTGCTGGCCGCCCTGGCGTTGGCGTTCCTGCTCGAGGCGTTCCTTCTCGTCCTATCCGGCATGGAGTCGCTGGCCCGCCGGCTGATGTCCGAACTCAGTGGCGCCGCCCGGTACGTGGCCTCGATCCTCCCCGGCGACCTCGACGATCCGGTGCCCGTCACCGCCCGTTACGTGCCCTCCGAAGAACTCGGCGGAGACAGCTTCGATCATCGCTTGATTGACGACGACCACCTCATCGCCTACCTCGTCGACGTGTCCGGACACGGCATCGCCTCGGCGATGTTCTCGGTGTCGGTGCACAATCTGCTGCGCTCGGGGACCCTCGATCACGACACTCTGCTGGACCCCAGTCGGGTCCTCACCGAACTCAACCGGCTCTTCCAGATGGAGCAGCAGGACGGCAATTACTTCACCATCTGGTACGGCGTCTACCAGCCCTCCACCCGCACCCTGAGATACGCCGGCGCCGGGCACCCGCCGGCGATCGTCCTGACCGCAGACGGCTCCGACCCGGTGCGCCTGCCCTCGGAGTCGATGCCGATCGGGTTCCTGGAGGAGACCACCTTCGAGACCCAGACCTACGTCCTGCCCCCGGACAGCGACCTGCTGATCTACAGCGACGGCGTTTACGACCTTGCCCTGCCCGACGGCGAGAACTGGGCCCTGGAGGACTTCATCGACCTGTGCGCCCGCACCGCACGCTCACCGCACTGGAACCTCGACGACATCGTCAGACAACTGCGGCAGCGATCCGAAACCGGACAATTCGACGACGACTGCACCCTGGTCCGTCTCACCGCGCGGTAGTCGCGCCCATCGACTCTGCGCACAGATCGCGATTTCGGAATAAAAGGCGATCTCAGCGCAGAGTCGGTGAAGATGGGTGGCATGTACCGAGTCATTCAGTGGGCCACCGGCGGCGTAGGCCGCGCCGCGATCCAAGGCGTGTTGCGCCGCCCCGACCTCGAACTGGTCGGCTGTTGGGTGCACAGCGCCGACAAGGAGGGTCGCGACGCCGGTGAACTGGCCGGGGAGGGCCCGGCCGGGGTGGCGGCCACCACCGATATCGACGCGTTGCTGGCCACCGATGCCGACTGCGTCATGTACTCCCCGCTGCTGCCCGACGACGCCGTCGTCGCCGCGATCCTGCGCTCGGGCAAGAACGTCGTCACCCCGGTGGGTTGGGTGTATCCGGACCTCGGCAACCCGGCGGTCGCGGCACTGGAGGCGGCGGCACGCGAGGGCGGGGTCACCCTGCACGGCTCGGGAATCCACCCCGGCGGCATCACCGAACGGTTCCCGCTGATGGTGTCGTCGCTGTCGTCGGCGATCACCCATGTGCGCGCCGAGGAGTTCTCCGATCTGCGCACCTACAACGCTCCGATGGTGGTGCGCGAGGTGATGGGCTTCGGCCTGACCCCCGAACAGGCGATGAGCGGCCCGATGGCGGTGCTGCTCGAGGCCGGGTTCAAGCAGTCGGTCCGGATGGTGGTCGACGAACTCGGGTTCGCTTCCGAGCCGCGGATCCGATCAACCCAGGAGGTCGCCGTCGCGGTCACCGGGACCGATGAGTTGATCGTTCCGATGGAGGCGGGCACGGTGGCCGCGAGGCGGTTCCGCTGGGAGGCGATCATCGACGACAAGCCGGTGGTGACCGCGGCGGTCAACTGGCTGATGTGCGAGGTGGAACTCGACCCGCCGTGGACGCTGGGCCCGGAGGGCGAACGCTTCGAGGTGGAGATCACCGGCGACCCGCATGTGTCGGTGACGTTCAAGGGGCTGCAGCCGGAGTCGGTGGCCGAGGGCCTGATCCGCAACCCCGGTGTCGTCGCCACCGCGAACCACTGCGTCAGTGCCATTCCCGCCGTGTGCCGGGCCGAGCCGGGGATCAAGACGTATCTGGATCTGCCGTTCATCGCCGGGCGGGCGGCACCGGAGCTGGGCCGCGACCGGTGAGAGGCAACTGTTAGCGTCGTCCGGCAATTCGATCCTTGAGGGAGAATCTACGTGGCTGGCTTCTTAGAACTTTCGCTCAAACACGGCACCGACAAAGTAGGCCATCACGGCTACCACTTCTTCTACCCGCGGTACCTCGATTCCTTGAGGGATCAGGCGTTCACCATGCTCGAGATCGGCTACTTCCGAGGGGAATCCGCGCGGATGTGGGAGGAGTACTTTCCGCACGCTGAGATTTTTGCGGTTGACATCGAGTCCTCTGGCAAGCACGAGCGGCACGAGGTCATCCAGGCCGACCAGTCTGACCCCGACGACCTAAAGCGGATCGCCGACAGGCTCGGCTCTGCCCGGTTCATCATCGACGACGGTAGCCATCAGCCAACGCATCAGTTCGAGACCTTCAATTTCCTGTTCCGGCACCTGCTTGAGCCTGGCGGGATTTACATCATCGAAGACGTCGAGTGCAACTACTGGAATCCAGAGTCGTCTGTCTACGGCTATCGGATCGGATTCTTCAACGCCATTGAGGCGACCACGCGACTTATTGATCAGATCAACGCCGAGTTCTCCGGTCGCACCAATGACATGGGAATCTCTTCGATCACCTACGGCCAGAACTGCGTCATCATCACCAAGCAGACGCCGGAGGAACGGGATTATTTTTCGCGGCCGTACAGATTCCAAAATCTGATCGATGCGCCGGTTCATGGATGGCGCAGCGGGTCGGGCGGCACCTGAGCTTTGCAACAAGGCGAAAGCTCGATAGGCTGGCGGCATGTTTGTTGCCGTAGTGGATTATTTGAACGGTTTACAGACTAAAATCAGTAACAATTCTTTCCATCAAAGTTTGCTAGGTTATCCGTTCCAGCGCAGTACCGGTGAACGCTACCGAGCGGCTGAGCCGGCCGACCCAGGGCCGTGTCAGGGGGCGAGCCGTTCGGCGACGATGCGACGGTGCCCGACGCGGAGACTACCGGCTTGGATTTGCTAACTTGAGATACTCGCACTTACTCAGCCGACGCTGTCACGGTTCGTCGCTGGTCACGGTGCCTGCGTGGCCGTGGGGGGCAATTGACACTGAATGACACCTTCAGCGCGGATGGCGCCGAAGGTCTGGACGCTCAAGCCGGAAGAACCGGTGCGGTGCTCGACATCGTCGATGTCGGGCTGGTGTCGCTGGACCTCGCCCGCGACGCCGCCCATGTGAACCGCTCCGCGGCGACGCTGCTGAAGTGCCCGCAAGGGTTCACCACGGCGGCGGCGTTCGGCGAGGTGATCCGGGCCTTGGCGCGGCGGGCTCTCGACCAGGCCGATGTGGCGGTGGCGCTGCGTCGGCTCAAGCATGATTCCCTCGCTGAGTTGAGGACGACGTGGATGTTCGCCGACGCGCCGACCCATCTCGGGGTGGTGTCCAAACCGGCTCCCGACATCGGCGCGCAGGGCCGCATCTGGGCCTTCTACGACAACTCCGCTCTGGCGCAGGCGATCGAGGCCTCAAGCCGGGCGCGCGATCTTCTCCGCGCCACCAGTGACGCGATGCTCGACGCGCAAGCGCTGCTGGAAGGGGTCTGGGACGGCGGCCAGATCGTCGATTTCATCTATCGCGACGTCAACCCCGCCGCCTGCGGGTACCTCGGGCTGACCGAGGAAGATCTGGTCGGCCGCAGCGTGCTGGAGACGATGCCGAACCTTGGGCCGTCCGGGCTGCTCGCCCGCTACGCGCAGTGTGTAGTGACCGGGGAACCGCTGATCCTCGACGACATTCTCTACGACAACGACCTGCTTGACGGACCGCGGCGCTACGACATCCGCGGGACCCACGTCCGGGGTGACCTGATCAGCCTCACCTGGCGTGATGTCACCGAGCGTTCCACACTCGTCCAACGCATCACCGCCTCAGAAGAACAGTTCCGCCTGCTCGCCCAGAACATGGCCGATGTGGTGGTACGGCTCAACGACGACGGCGTCATCACCTGGATCTCCAAGTCCGTGGAGTGGGCCCTCGACGCGCCGCCTGAGTCGTGGATCGGCAGGCATGCAATGGACTTCGCGGTGCCGGGTGATCTCCCCGCTGCACGGGAGCGCCTGGACAAAGTCATCGCCAGTGGGGCCGACATCGGCCGCGCCCTGATCCGCAGCGCTGACGGCGCCGAGCATTGGATCCATCTGCACTCCAAGCCCTTCTACGACGCCGACGGCAACCGCGACGGTATCGTCGCCTCCTTCCGCGTCATCGACGACGAGGTGACGGCAGAGGAACGCGCCCAGGGACTGCTCAGCCAACGCGATAATCAGAACCAAACTCTGACCCGCCGCCTTCAATCCCAGACCCAACGTCTGACGGCGGAACTGGACAGCGCCGCGCGCTACGTCGCCTCGATCCTGCCCGCCTACCTGGCCGGCCCGGTAAAGGTTGCCGCGCGGTACGTACCGTCGCGTGAGCTCGGCGGCGACAGCTACGACTACCGGTGGATCGACGACGACCACTTGATCTTCTACCTCATAGACGTCTCCGGCCACGGCGTCGAGCCGGCCATGCTCTCGGTGTCGGTGCACAACCTGATGCGGTCGGGAACGTTCGACCGCACCATGCTGCTGGAGCCGGACTGGGTGCTGATGGAACTCAACAGGATGTTCCCGATGGAGCAGCAGTACGGGCACTTCTTCACCATCTGGTACGGCGTCTACCAGGCCTCGACCCGGACCCTGCGGTTCGCCAGCGCAGGCCACCCACCGGCGCTCGCGCTGTCCGGCGGCACCGTCTCAGCGCAGCTGTCGACCCCTGCGGTTCCGATCGGGGTCACCGAGGATGCCGATTTCACCACGAGCAGCTACCAGGTGCCGCCCGGCGCGGACATCCTGCTCTACAGCGACGGGGCGTTCGAGTTGGATCTGCCCGACGGCCGGGTGTGGTCGCTACCCCAATTCGTCAACGCCCTCGCCGAGACGGCCGCCTCGGCGGACTGGACGCTCGACGACCTGATCGGGCGGTTGCGGGAACGTTCGGAATCCGGGATGTTCGACGACGACTGCACGCTGGTGCGGCTGAGCTTCCCGTAGCGCGCTACCCGCGCGATGACCAGAACGCGCACTGATGGCGGGCGGCGAAGTCGGCACGCAGCGCGGAGCCCTCCGGTTGCAGTGACATCCGCTCAGGGTGATCGGGGTCAAGTGGGGGCCACTGCGGCTGGCCCGCGGCATCGGGTGAGCCGTTGGTCACGAAGCTGCTCCAGTAGGCGATCATCTGATCGGACAGCACGCGCTGGGCGGGGTTCAGCGCCGGGGCGCCACCCATGTCGAACAGGTATCGCAGTTCCAGTGCGTGGCCGGCTCCGGGCGCAATGGGCGTGCGGCGCAACGGTTCCGGGGCGGGGGCGTGGGGGTCGTTGAACTCGTAGGCGTACACCGGCCCGCGGCGGGCCAGCCCGGCGGCGACGGTGTCGATCGGGCAGGCGAACACCCCGTCGGTGACCGCCGCGGCGTAGGCCAGCCCGGCGCTGCCGTCGTAGCGGCTCAGCGGATAGCGGGCGGCCACCGCCGGCGCCTCGGTCCCGAAGGTCTGCTGCAAGAGTGTGCCGTAGGGCGGCAGCCCCTTCTGCTTGAGATACGACATCGCTACGAACAACGTGAACTCGTCGGCGGTGGTGCCGATCAGCACGGGCACCCGTTCGGTGGGGCCTCGCGCGGCTGCCGTCGCCGGCGGCACCGGAAGCCGCGGGGTGCCGGTAACCGGTCCGGCAAGCAGGTTGGCTCCGATGCGCGCATAGGCGGGGCCGTCCTGCAGTGCGGCGGCGGGCAGGCCGTACAGACACCTGCGCGTCGTTGCCGGATCACGGCAACCGGCCTTGGCCGCGTAGTCGCGGCTGATCCGTTCGGCGGCGGCGATGTCGGTCTGGGCCTGGCACGGCCCGCTCTGCATGATCGCCGCGCGGAACAGTCCGGCGGACTCCGGTGCGACGAGGTGGTCGCATACCGATATCGCACCGGCCGACTCCCCAGCGATGGTGACCTTGGCGGGGTCGCCACCGAACGCGGCGATGTTGTCCCGCACCCACCGCAGCGAGGCCTGCTGATCGGCCAGACCGTAGTTGCCGGGGTCGGCGCCGAGGGCGGGGTGGGCGAGGAATCCGAGGGCGCCGAGGCGGTAGTTGACGGTGACGACCACGATGTCGCCGCGGGTGGCCAGCCACTGGGAGTTGTAGATGTCGGAACTGCCGTTGAGGAAGCCTCCGCCATGGATCCACACCATCACCGGCCGTGGCGTCGCCGGGGTGGCCCCGGCGGGCGTCCACACCGACAGGTTCAGGCAGTCCTCGCTGGTGGGCCGGCCGTAGTCGGGGTCGGCGCGCACGTCCTGGATACAACGCAGGCCGGGCCCGGTGGCGTCGCGCACCGTCCGCCAGGGCACTGGCGCGACCGGCAATTGCCAGCGCATCGGACCCCGCGGGGCCGCGGCGTAGGGGATGCCCTGGAACAACCGAAACTCGTCGGTGACGATGCCGCGCACCGGTCCGGCCTCAGTGGCCACGACGGCGCCGGAGGTCGCAGCCGGGCTTGCGGTGCCGCATCCGGCGAGCACGGCCAGACAGCCCAGCACCGCGACGGCGCGCCGCAGGGCGGTGATGAGCGGACCGGGCAGCACGGATAGCGAGCCTACTGCGCTGACGCGGCGACATCGACGGGCCAAATGGACCGGTCGAATTGATCTGAAGACCCTTCCCCCGGCACTATCGTGAAAGAGACAAAAAACTGACACCCGTCAAGTTTTTTCGGACCACCCGATGGAGAACCCGATGAGCGCCCGGATCATGGACGACGCCGCCAAAGCCCTCGCCAATCCGCAGGATTACACCGACGAGGTCGGGTTGCACGAGAAGCTCGCACATCTGCGCAGGCACGCACCGGTCTCTTGGGTCGACGCTCCGCCGTACCGGCCGTTCTGGGCGATCACCAAGCACGCCGACATCATTGAGATCGAACGGCAGAACGACCTGTTCACCAACGATCCGCGGCCCCTGCTGGCGATCGCCGAGGCCGACGACGCACTGCGCCGCGATATGGAGGCCGGCACCGGGCTTCGGACGCTGATCCACATGGACGACCCGCACCACCGCGACATGCGCAAGATCGGGGTGGACTGGTTCCGGCCCAAGGCGATGCGGGCGCTCAAGGCGCGCTGCGACGAACTTGCCAAGCAATACGTGGACAAGATGGCCGCCCAAGGCGGGGTGTTCGACTTCTCCACCGAGATCGCGGTGAACTATCCGCTCTACATCATTCTGTCCATGCTGGGACTGCCGGATTCGGACTTCCCGCGGATGCTCAAGCTCACCCAGGAGATGTTCGGCGGCAACGACGAGGAGTTCCAGCGCGGCGGGGATGTCGAAGACATGATGGCGGTGCTGCTGGACTTCTTCAACTACTTCATGGCGCTGACCCAGTCGCGCCGCGAGCACCCCACCGAGGACCTCGCCTCGGCGATCGCCAACGCCAGGATCAAGGGTGAGCCGCTGTCCGACATGGACACGCTGTCCTACTACGTGATCGTCGCCTCCGCCGGGCATGACACCACCAGCGCGGCCACCGCCGGCGGG
>CAIOYU010000060.1 GCA_903862565.1 uncultured Actinomycetes bacterium
CGACAGCGTGCCAATCGAAGGTAATCCGGCTTTCATCGCCTTCACCCCCGACGGGACCGCCTATGTGACCACGCAGGCCGGCAGCGTGACGGCCGTGCTCGCCCGCGCGGGTGGCGGCAGCACAGACGGAGGAACCGGCGGCGCCGGTGGCGCCGGCGGCAACGCCCAGGCCTCCGGCGGCAACGGCGGCAACGGCGGCGCCGGCGGAGACTCCCTGTGGCTCAACGGCGTCGCTGGCAACGGCGGCAACGGTGGCAACGGCGTCACGCCCGGTATCGGCGGCACCGGCGGAACGGGCGGCTCAGCCGGAACCGGTGGCACCCCCGGCACGCCGGGCACAAACGGAATCTCGGTATAAGCCAATCCCCATGAACCGCAGAGCAGTTCAGGCGGCAGTGTGGCAGGGTGTGCCTCCTCGCGGCGACGGTGGCCACCAGGAAGAACGAGAATTACGGGCGCCGGCTGCCTTCTCGTGGCGGCACCCCACGTTTGAACTCATTCAGCCCCACGACGGGCAGTGAGCCGCCGCAGCCGGTTAGGTGACCTCGGCGTTGGACCGCGGGAACCCGCCGCCCTGCGGGAACAGCGGAAACACGACGTCGTCGTTCTTCTCCGCATTGCCGGCGGTCCGGTTCACCGTCGCGCCCCAGATGTTGCCGTCCGGCGAGACCGCCAGCGCCCAGGCATGACCGTGGGTGTCCTGACGGACCACCTCGGGATCGCCGGTCACCGCGCCGGTGGCCTTGGCCAGCCGGACCGCCACGGTCTGCTTTGTGTTGACCAGGTTCACCAGCACTGTGCCGTCCAACGCGGCACAACCGGCGACGCCCGGCTTGTCCGGCCAGGTCCACACCGTCGTCGCCTTGCCGTCCGGGCCGAGGCGCTGCAGGCGGTCGCCGGCCGGCGTGCGGTCGGTGATGTAAAGGGCCTTGTCGGCCGGGTCGAGGCACATGGCCCCGCCTGAGCCCATGCCGCTCAACGCCGTGGTCGGCGGAGCCTGGCCCACGGTGGTCGGCTGCTCGATACGGATCACCTTGCCCGCCAAGGAATTCGGATCGTTGGCAAGGCCCGGATTGCCGGCATCGCCGGTCTGCACCACCAGCGTCGTCGGACTGGTGAACAGTAGTGAGCCTGGATTGCCGATGGCGCCCTTGGGGATTCCGGTCAGCAGGTCCTTGGGGGGGTCACCGTCGGCGATCCGGACCACCCGGTTGTCCGACGGGGTGCTGATGTAGGCGTACATCAGCCGATCCTGGGAATAGGTGGGGGACAGGACGATATCCAGCAGGCCGCCGTCACCGCTGCCGTCCACCGGGATGACGGCTTTGACCTTCGGTTCGGCGCTGACCGACACTTCCTTGACCGCGCCGGTGGTGCGCTCGGCGACCAGTGCGGTCTTACCGGTCGACCCCATGATCAACCCGCTGGTGCTCTCCAGGCAGCCCTGCATCACACCCTGGGCGGGGCAGACCTTCGGGAACGGCTTGGGCGGCAACGGCGGCGGTGGCGGCGGAGTCGACGACGGCCCCATCCCCATTTTGGGGGCCTCGGTGAACGGTTGGGAGACCGCGTTGTCGAACCGGGCACAGCCCGCGGAGAGCCCTGTGACGGCGGTCGCCGCGCACAGCACGGCCAGGACGCCGGTGACCGGGCCCTGACGCGTGCCACGTGTTCGCATGCCCGCCAGATTACGGACTGGTGCCCGGTGTTCGCCACGAGCACCGGTTCGGTTCGTCGGAAGCCACGTGAAATCCCGGGTTTGTGCCCGGATTGGACTTACGCTGGCGGATGTGACGAGTCCGAGTCCCCATCAAGGTTGGCAGCGACCTGAGGACGTGCTGCGGCCGGCGTCGGCTCGGGTCGTCGATCCGGAGGACGATCTGGCGTCAGCGACGTACGGGGCGAACTTTGGAGCCCCCCACGACGCGGAGACCACGCGAATCGCGCCCTTCGCTGCCGCCGGGCCGGCGCCCCTGCCCCCACCCGTGGAGCCCGGAGCGGCTCCGTCCACCGGGTACGGCCTGCTGCACGACCCCGAACCGCTGCCCTACGTGCAGCCCAGCCCCGCCGACATGGGCTCACACTTCGGGCCACCGCCGCCGATGCCCGCCGGGCCGGTGGCGATCGGGCCCTCCGATGCCGAACTCAAGGTCGCCGGCCGCCGCGGTACCCAGGACCTGGGCCTGCTCCTGCTGCGATTGGCGCTCGGGGTGGTGTTCATCGCCCACGGCCTGCAGAAAGCCTTCGGCTGGTGGGGCGGTAGCGGACTGGACGGGTTCCGGACCACTCTGGCCGAGGCCGGCTACGAGCATGCCGGGGTACTGACCTACGTCGGGGCGGGCGCGCAGATCGCCGCCGGCGTGTTGCTGGTGCTGGGCCTGTTCACCCCGTTGGCTGCCGCCGGGGCGCTGGCCTTCCTGGTCAACAGCGTGCTGGTGTCCTTCGACAACCAGCGCCGCGAAGGCGGCCTGTTCATCCTGGGTTCGGTGGGGGCCGAGTATCTGCTGATGCTCAGTGTGGTCGCCGCAGTGATCATCCTGGCCGGACCCGGTCGGTACGGCTTCGACGGCGGTCGCGGCTGGGCGCGGCGGCCGTTCATCGGGTCCATGGCGGCGCTGATCCTGGGCATCGGCGGCGGCGTCGCGGCCTGGCTGTTCCGCCACGGCAACAACCCCTTCGTCTGAGGCCTCACTTCGGGCCGGCTCAGCCGTAGGGGTCGGGTACCTTGCCCCCGCTGGCCGCGGTCAACCTCGGCAGCGTCGCGAACGTCACCGCCGGCAGCACCACGTCGGCCTGACCGTGCCGGCAGGCCCGGGCCCAGCGGCTCTTGGTGAACCGCAGCCCCTCGATGTCGGTCCAGCGCAGCGTGCGACTGCCCAGCATCATGCGGGCGGTCACAGAGTCGTCGTCGGCGATGGTGCGCATTCGCTCGATAGCCACCGACATCAGGACCGGAATCGCTATCAGCACCACGCCCCACCTCCCGAAGGCTGGCATCAGCAGCACCAGCCACAGCCCCACGAAGGCCGACGCCAGGTGCGCCATCGGGGAGATCCGGATGACGGTGGACGGGCTCTCGGAACCTGGGGGCATCCACGCATCATAGATTTGACGCCTGACCTGTGCCGCGGTTAACCTTCGCAGCTATGAACACCGGTGGAGAACTCGTAGTACGCCAGCGCGTTGGTGCCGCGCTTGCCCTCTTCCGGGTTTAAGCCACACGCACCAGCGCGCAACCCTCGTACAGCCGCCGACGCTGACGGGGGTTTTTTCTTGCCCAAGCACGAGACCCCACCCACACAGCGAGGACACCAGTGAGCGCACCTGCCACCCGGGCACCCGAGGCGTCAACCAACGGCACCCCCGACACCCACAAGTCCCACGCGGCCAACCGGGTCGCGCCGGTGCAGATGACGGGTGCGGAGGCGGTCGTTCGGTCGCTGGAGGAACTCGGCGTCGACCTGATCTTCGGCATCCCCGGCGGCGCGGTGCTCCCGGTGTACGACCCGCTGTTCGACTCCGAGAAACTGCGCCACGTCCTGGTCCGCCATGAGCAGGGCGCCGGGCATGCGGCCAGCGGGTACGCCCACGCCACCGGCCGGGTGGGCGTCATGATGGCCACCTCCGGTCCCGGGGCCACCAACCTGGTGACCCCGCTGGCGGACGCCCAGATGGACTCGATTCCCGTCGTCGCCATCACCGGGCAGGTGGGCCGCAGCCTCATCGGCACCGACGCCTTCCAGGAGTCCGACATCACCGGCATCACGATGCCGATCACCAAGCACAACATTCTGGTGCGCAACGGTGACGACATCGCCCGGTCGATCGCCGAGGCGTTCCACATCGCCTCCACCGGGCGCCACGGCGCGGTGCTGGTCGACATTCCCAAGGACGTGCTGCAGGGCGAGTGCACCTTCGCCTGGCCGCCGCAACTGGAACTCCCCGGCTACAAGCCGAACACCCGCCCGCACGGGCGTCAGATCAAGGAAGCCGCCAAGCTGATCACCGAGGCGCGCAAGCCCGTGCTCTACGTCGGCGGCGGAGTGATCCGCGGTGAGGCATGCGAGGAACTCAAGGAACTGGCCGAGTTGACCGGTATCCCGGTGGTGACCACCCTGATGGCCCGGGGCGCGTTCCCGGACAGCCATGTTCAGAATCTGCGCATGCCGGGCATGCACGGCACCGTCGCCGCGGTGGCCGCGCTGCAGAAGAGCGATCTGCTGGTCACCCTCGGCGCCCGGTTCGACGATCGCGTCACCGGAAAACTGTCCACCTTCGCCCCTGAGGCCAAGGTCATCCATGCCGACATCGACCCGGCCGAGATCGGTAAGAACCGGAATGCCGACGTCCCGATCGTCGGTGACATCAAGGCCGTCATCCGCGACCTGATCGAAGCGTTCAAGAGGATGCCGGCGGGGGCGGACCGGATCGGCAACGAGGGCATCAAGGATCCCGATCTGGCCGACTGGTGGTCCTACCTCAATGGGATCCGGGAGAAGTTCCCGCTGAGCTACGGCCCGCAGAGCGACGGCAGCCTCAGCCCCGAATACGTCATCGAGAAACTGGGCCAGATCGCCGGTCCGGACGCCATTTACGTCGCCGGGGTCGGCCAGCATCAGATGTGGGCCGCGCAGTTCATCTCCTACGAGAAGCCGCGCACCTGGCTGAATTCCGGGGGCCTGGGCACCATGGGCTACGCCATCCCGGCCGCGATGGGAGCCAAGATGGCCTGCCCGGACACCGAGGTGTGGGCCATCGACGGCGACGGCTGCTTCCAGATGACCAACCAGGAACTGGCCACCTGCGCGGTGGAAGGCGTGC
>CAIOYU010000061.1 GCA_903862565.1 uncultured Actinomycetes bacterium
CCGAATTCGCGCTTCCTACGGCCCTCACGGTTGGCGCCGCACCGACGGTCGCCGCTCCGCAGCGGTCGGGATCACCGCCGAGCACACCAGTGTCAGCAGCGCCGGCGGCCGCGGTTCCAGCAGCCGATGCTGACCATCCACGACCGGTCCTTCTCTGCCTTCGACCGGTCGCAGGCCGGGCACTGGGAATCTCAATGGTGTTGTCAAGCCGCCTGAGTCAGGGATGGGGGTGCCGCGGTCCATGTCCGGTTCTCGCGCATCAGTGCCCATAAGACGTCGATGCGGCGGCGGGCTAGGGCGATGACGGCCTGGGTGTGGGTGGCGTCGTGAGCGCGTTTTTTGAGGTAGTAGTCGCGGTTGGGTCCGGCGCGCATCATGCTGGTTTGGGCGGAGAGGTAAAACACGTGACGCAGTGATCGGCTGTAGCGCATGGGGCGGTGCAGGTTGCCCGTTCGCCGGCCGGAGTCGTTGGGGACACACGGTATTGAATGCGCCGACCTCGGGGCGCTCATAGACAGTGGGCTGTGAGCTGGGTCGAACTGATGCAAATTCCCGACATTCACTACCGCCGGATGGTCGACAAAGCATGCCTGAAGGCCGTATGGGCGCCACCCGCGGCCCTGGCTTCCATTCCGCTGTGCCGGTTCCGGTTTGAGCCCGTTCGCGATTGAGACTCCGGCCGCCACGAGTCGTCGAGCGTGACGGGTGTGCTGATTTCGGCAGTGCGGCAAGCACATTGGCCTGTTTGTGGAACCAGCACCGCTGCTCCTTGGTGGCCGGGAACACTTCCCGCACCGCGTTCCAGAACCCCAGGGCCCCGTCACCGACGGCCAGCACCGGGGCGGTCATGCCGCGCCGCTTGCAGTCGCGCAGCAGATCACCCAGGATTCGGTCGATTCCCGGTAGCCGTCGGTAATCGCGACGAGTTCCCTGCGGCCGTCAGCGCGCACGCCGAGCATCACCAGCAGACACAGCTTCTCCTGGTCCAGGCGAACCTTGAGGTGGATGCCGTCGACCCACAGGTGTAGGCGGAATCGAAGGCGAACTCGAACTCATCGGGTGCGGTCATATACCATGAATTATCAAAGAGCCTGAGATATGTCAAAATGTATGACATGAGAGACGCCCCACTCGGTTATCTGCTCTACCGCATCCTGGCAGCCCTGCGCCCGGCGGTGACCGCGGAACTTCGCCCACTGGGCCTGACCCTGCCGGGGTTCGTCTGCCTGCGGAGCCTGTCGGCAACACCGGGCCGGTCCAGCGCCGATCTGGCCCGGGATGCGAGCATCTCGCCGCAGTCGATGAACTACGTGCTGATCTCCCTGCAGGACATGGGTGCCGTCGAGCGGCCCGCAACGGTGTCCTCCGGACGGGCCCGCCCGGCGCGCCTCACCAACGAGGGCAAAGTTCTGCTGAAAAAAGCCGAATCGGCTGTGCGCCGGGCCGAGGACGCGGTCCTGGCGAATCTCGCGACTGAGGAACGCCACGAACTCAAACGACTGCTCAACGCGGTCGACGCTACGGGTTATCAAAGCCACTGAGATATGTCAAAGTGTCTGACACTGTCCCGCAAGCCGCACCGTGCGACACTGTTGGGCGTACGGCCTCGAAGGGTGTCAGGTGATGGGTAGATCAGTGGGACGGCTGGTGAGTCGGAGCTGGATCGTGTTGCTCGCGGTCGTCGTCCTCAGCCTCGCCGGATTCGCGGTGTACCGACTTCAGGGCGCTTTCGGCTCCGACCACAATCCGAAGACCGCTGGCGGCCCGGCCGATCAGATCGTGCCGTTCAACCCCAAGCACGTTGTGCTGGAGGTTTTCGGGGAGCCGGGCGCGACGGCCACCATCACCTACCTCGACGTCAACTCCACCCCCCAGCGTGCCGACAACGCCCCGCTGCCCTGGGTCTACGACGGCTCGACGACGACACCCGCGGTGCTGGTGAACATCCAGGCACAGGGCGACGGAAACACCCTGGCGTGCCGGATCACCATCGACGGGGTGGTCAAAGTCGAGAACTCGTCGAACAACCCCGCCGCCTACACCTTCTGTTTGGACAAGTCCGGATGAGCAGTAGCGCAACGCAAGCCCACATCCCGCGGTTGATCCGCAAACTCTGCATCCCGATCGCGATCATCTGGCTGGCCCTGGCCGCCTCGAGCAACGCCCTGATCCCGCCGCTGGAAGAGGTTGGGCGGGTCCACAACGTGGCTCAGAGCGCCAAGGACTCTCCGTCGCTGATCGCTTCCAAGCGGGTCGGCACGGTGTTCGGGGAGTACGACTCCGACAGCCTGGTCACGCTCGTGCTCGAAGGCGAGGCGCCGCTGGGCCCCGAGGCCCACCGATTCGCCGACGTGCTGGTCAAGGAGCTGCAGGCCGACACCGAGCACGTCCAGCACGTCCAATACTTCTGGGGTGATCCGCTCACGGCGGCGGGATCGCAGAGCAGCGACGGCAAGGCCGCTCTCCTCCAGGTCTATCTGGACGGCGACGCCGGCAGCAGCCAGGCCAACGAATCCGTCACCGCCGTCCGCAAGATCGTCGCCGACACTCCGGCGCCGGCAGGGATCAAGGCCTACGTCAGCGGTCCCGCGGCGCTGGTCGCCGACGAGTTCTCGGTGGGCGAGAACGGCCACCTCAAGGTTACCGCGCTGACCTTCGGGGTGATCGGGGTGATGCTGCTGATCGTCTACCGGTCCATCACCACCATGCTGCTCACCCTGGTGGCCGTCGCGATCCAGGTCGCCGCGGCCCGCGGCGTGGTCGCCTTCCTGGGACACGTCGGGATCATCCCGTTGTCGACGTATGCGACCAACCTGCTGACCCTGCTCGTCGTCGCGGCCGGAACGGATTACGCGATATTCCTGCTGGGTCGCTATCAGGAGGCGCGGCAGGCCGGCGAGGATCGCCAGTCCGCCTACTACACGATGTATCGCAGTACCGCGCACGTGATCATCGGTTCGGGCCTGACGGTGGCCGCCGCGGTGTTCTGTCTGCGCTTCACCCGCACGCCGTACTTCCAGAGCCTGGGAATTCCGGCCGGCCTCGGGGTGCTGGTCACCCTGGTGGGCTCGCTGACCCTGACGCCCGCGGTCATCACGATGGGCAGCCATCTCGGATTGTTCGACCCCAAGCGCGCCATGCGGACCCGTGGCTGGCGGCGTATCGGAACCGCCATCGTCCGCTGGCCCGGGCCGGTCCTGGTGGCCTCCATCGCGGTGGCCCTCATCGGTCTGCTGGCGCTGCCCGGGTACAAGACCTCCTACGACGCACGCCAGTATCAGCCGGACTGGGCCCCGGCCAAGATCGGCTACGCCGCGGCCGAACGGCACTTCTCGGCAGCCCGGCTAAACCCCGAGGTTCTGATGGTGGAATCCGACCACGACCTGCGCAACCCTGCCGACATGATCGTGCTCGAGCGGATCGCCAAGGATGTCTTCCGCACGCCCGGGGTGGCCATGGTGCAGTCCATCACCCGGCCGCTGGGCACCCCGCTGGATCACTCCTCGCTCGGCTTCCAGATGAGCGTGCAGAACTCGTCCCAGATCGAGAACCTTCCATTCCAGCAGGCCCGTGCCGATGACCTGGTCAAGCAGGTCGACGAGATCTCCAAATCGATCACCCTGTTGCGACAGCAGTACGCACTGCAGGAGCGGCAGTACACGCTCCAGCAACAGGCCACCGCGGCCACCGACGAGCAGGTGACGGCCTTCCGGGAGACCTCCGAGACGATCGAGGAACTGCGCAACAAAGTCGCCAATGTCGACGACTTCTTGCGGCCGATCCGCAACTACTTCTATTGGGAGCCGCACTGTTTCGACATCCCGATGTGTGCGTCGTTCCGCTCGCTGTTCGACGCTATCGACGGGGTTGATGCGCTGACCGATCAGTTCGGTCAGGTCACCGAGAGCCTGGACAAGCTCAACGCCCTGCAGCCACAACTGCTGGCGCTGATCCCCGAACAGATGGCGCTGATTCCCGAGAACATCGCCATCCAGGAGCGCAACAAGGCGCTGGTGGAGTCCAACTACGCCACCCAGTCCGGCCTTCTGGCCCAGTCCCAGGCAGCCCTGAAGAACTCCGACGCGATGGGTAAGGCGTTCGACAAGTCCAAGGACGACAGCACGTTCTATCTGCCGCCGGAGGTGTTCGACAACTCCGAGTTCAAGCGCGGCATGAAGCTGTTCCTGTCACCGGACGGCAAGGCCGCGCGGATGATCATCACCCACGACGGCGATCCGGCTACGACGGAGGGCATTTCGCATATCGACCCGATCCGGCAGTCCGCGGAGGAGGCACTCAAGGGAACCCCACTGGCCGGGTCGAGCATCTACATCGGCGGTACCGCGTCGGCGTTCATGGACGCCCGGGACATGGCGAAATACGACCTGATGATCGTGGTCATCGCCGCGGTCAGCCTGATCCTGCTGATCATGGTGTTCGTCACCCACAGCCTCGTGGCAGCGCTGGTCATCGTGGGCACGGTGGTGCTGTCGCTAGGCGCCTCGTTCGGGCTCTCGGTGTTGATCTGGCAGCACCTGCTCGGCATCCCGCTGTACTGGATCGTTCTGGCGCTGGCCATCATCATCCTGCTGGCGGTGGGGTCGGACTACAACCTGCTGGTGATCTCACGGTTCAAGGAGGAGATCGGCGCCGGCTTGAACACGGGGCTGATCCGCACCATGGCCGGAACCGGGTCGGTCGTCACCGCCGCGGGCCTGGTGTTCGCTTTCACCATGTGCGGCTTCGTGATCGGGGACCTCATGGTGCTGGCCCAAATCGGTACCACCATCGGCGTCGGCTTGATCTTCGACACCCTGATCGTGCGCTCGTTCATGACGCCGTCGATCGCGGCATTGTTGGGCCGCTGGTTCTGGTGGCCGCTGAAGGTCCGGCCGCGCCCGGCCAGTTCCATGCTCAGGCCCTACGGCCCCCGCCCTGCGGTGCGCGATCTGCTGCACGATGACGATCGGCTGCGCGAAGACGATCGGCTGCGCGAAGACGATCGGCTGCGCGAGGACGACGAGGCTCCTTCCGCGGTCTCCTGACGGTGTGGCGGGATCGCTACTTCGCGATGAGCACTTCGCCGTCCAGGCCGTCGGTATCGCGGAAGAAGATGCTGCGCACCCTTCCGAAGTCGTTGACGTGCCCATCGCTGGCACCGCGTTGGATCAGCCGTTGGCGGATCGTCTCAAAGCTATCCTCAGACGCCGCCTGCAAACCGAAGTGGTCGATGCGCCCGCGACCCCACATCGGCGTCTGCCGGTCCGGCTCTGTGTTGCCCGCGATCGTGAACACGTTCAGTTCGGTATGAGGTCCGACATGGATCACGGTCATGATTTCGCCGCCGCCGTCACCGTGCGGCGTGGTGGGTCCCACGTCCGCATCGAAGACCTCTGTATAGAAGGCGCGTAGTCGGTCCACGTCTTTGGATATCAGGGCGATGTGATTGATCCCGTTCACTAACACGGGGACCACTGTGCCGTGTTTATCGAGACCCAGCTACACGAACGGGCAATCGTCGTACATTCGACGGCGATGCACACCACCCCCGGGGCCGGTCGATTCGCGCCCAGCCCTTCTGCCGAC
>CAIOYU010000062.1 GCA_903862565.1 uncultured Actinomycetes bacterium
GAGTGCCTGGGTGACGTAGAGGAGCGCCATTCGGGTCGATGATATTCGGGCCGTCCTCGCGGCATGCCTGGTCGCGGACAGTCGCTGCCCCTGAGCGTTGTGCCCTCTCAATTCACCCAGGTCGCAGCAGGCCAAATCTCTACCGCCGTGCAGGGTTCCTTTACAGACCTGCCGGCCCTATTCGGCGTGCCGGCCCGGTTTTCGGCTTTGTCCGCATTTCCGGACAGGGTCGTGTTAGCTTCTGGCTCACCTCACATCCACGACCAATGAGGCAAGGAGAACGACGAATGTCTGCTTCACCAATTCATCGGCGGGCGGGTTTCCGCGCCGCCGCACTGGCCAGCACCGCTGTTGTCGGCGCCGCGGCATTGAGCGGGCTGGGGGCGCCGGCTGCGAGCGCCGCTGTGACGGCCCCTTCGGACTGCGGCAAGAGCGAAACAGAATTGTGCAAACCGTCGCCCGGTCTTGTGACCGGTGGCCTGATGGGAGCGTTCAACCTCGCGCTTAACCTCACCGGAAACAACCCGTTTTTCCTCTCAAAGGAGTTAAATCTCGGCTACACCCTCGATAACCGCGCTCTGCCAGAGACGATCGTCAAGTATGTTGACGGCCTGCCCTATGTCAAGGCAGGAGACCCGTTCTACTGCGGCACCGGCTCGAAGGAGTCACCCAACTGCCGGCAGGTAGTGATTTTCTCTTACGGCCTCGGTGCGGTGAACCTCGCCGAGGCGCAACGGGCGCTGTTCGCCGCTGCGGAAAAAGGTGACCTGGCTGCGCCGCCAGCGGGGTCTACCGACGGGCAGACGATCATGGTCAGCTTCGTCATCGACAACCCTCTCAACCCCGACGGCGGGCTCCTGACCCGGTTCGCGCCGATCCTCGATAAGTTGGGCGTGAACACCGACCTGCAACCAACGGGCTTGGTCGCCGCAGCATCCCCGACCGCAACCAATCTGTCGAACTGGATGTTCAGTTTGAGCACGCCGTACAACCCGATGTCCGACTTCCCCGTCACTCTCAACCCGTTCTCGCTGGTCAACTCCGTGCTCGCCAACATCCCGCCGATAAAGGACATCACGGAGCAGGCCGGTTCCCCCGCTAATAACACGGCCTTTCCTCCAAGCGGGATCTGGAACAACACGGCAGGCACCATGCTCTTGGAAGAGTTCGGACTCCGAACCAGTAGCCCGTCACTCGCCCAGTCTCCCGTCTCTTTCGAGGTGGCTAGTACGGCAGCAGGAGGCCTCGGCGGAATCGTCAACGCCATCTCAGGGTTCCAAAACCCAGAGTGGAACCCGTCGTTCCTGATGCTGGCCGCCACCAACTATCTCTCGACCACCCCGGACGGGGAGTTTTGCCCCAACGGACCTGGTGGATGTCCCCCGAACCCTGCCTTGCCGATCATCTACCCGACCGAATCGCTAGGCGCCCTGGTCAACCCCGTGTTGAAAGCGATCAAGAGTCCGTACCTGCTGGGCAACCCCCTTGGCGATATCCTCGCCCCGGCATTGAAGGTCCTCGTCAATATCGGCTACCACGACGTGATCACCCCGGACATGCTTAACACCGTGGACACATCAGTCCTCGGATCTGATAAGACCTACGCCCAACTGGGCTACCGCGCCTACGATCGGACCTTCTACCAGAACGTCACCGACGAGGGCGGTCCGATCACGTTCGACTGGACCAAGAACCCCACCTTAACCCCCGAAGAGACCAAGCAGGCCTACAGCGACGCGTTCAAAGCGTTTGCCGGTGCGATTAAAGCTCAGGCGAAGAAGCCGCTATTCGGGATTCTGAAGCTGAACACAGCCACCTCGGCGGGGCCGGTCCTCGGGTTATTCGGCAACGGCGTCGACGCCGCGGCGGACTGCGCGGCCGGAACCGATGCCTGCAACGGCGGGACCGGCGGTCTGATCTGGGGCAACGGCGGTGCCGGAGCCAACGGTGGCAAGGGCGGCAATGCCGGGTTCATCGGTAACGGCGGCACCGGCGGCGCCGGGGTCCAGGGGACCAACGCCGGCGCCGGCAGCACCGGCGGGATCGGCGGGAAGCTGTTCGGTTCCGGTGGCGTCGGTGGCGCGGGCGCGGCCGGTACCGCCACAGAGGCCGGCGGGGCCGGCGGGGCTGGCGGCAACGCCGGATTGCTGGGATGGGGCGGCAACGGCGGCCACGGCGGAGACGGAGCGAACGGCAAGAACGGCACCTTCGGAAACATCAACGGCGCCAACGGCACAGCCGGCGGCGCCGGCGGCGCCGGCGGGAAGGCGTCGTTCCTGTTCGGCAACGGCGGCAACGGCGGCGACGGGGGGATCGGCGGAAACGCCGGAATCGGCGCGTCCGCTGTGAGCGCCAACGCCGGAACCAACGGCATACCCGGCGGCAACGGCGGCAACGGCGGCAACGGCGGCAACGGCGGCGACGCCGGAGCGGGCGGCCTGTTGGGGCGCAAGGGCAACGGCGGCAACGGTGCCAAAGGCGGCAACACCGGTAACGGCGGCAAAGGCGGCGACGGCGGGGCAGGCCTGGCCGGCGGGGGCAATGGCGGCGATGGTGGCGACGGCGGCAACGCCGGCACCCTCGCGGGTACCGGAGGTACCGGCGGCGCCGGTACCGAAGCCGGCACGGCAGGGGCGGACGGCGGCTACGGAACAGCCGGTAACGGCGGCACCGGCGGTGCTGGCGCGACCGGCACGACCGGTGATACCGGCATCACCACCGATCCGGGCGGCACCGGCGGCAACGGCGGCACCGGTGGCAACGGTGGCAGGGGCGGCAACGGCGGCCTGGCCGCAAAGGCCGGCCTGCCCAACGGCAACGGTGGCAAGGGCGGCGCGGGCGGCCGCGGCGGCACCGGCGGCAAGGGCGGAGACGCGGCGACCGCCGCGTTTACCGGCGGCACCGGCGGGACGGGCGGCACCGGCGGCGTCGGCGGCAAGGGCGGCGACAGCCCCTCGACCCTGGGTACTCAGGGTGCCGGCGGTGCTGGCGGCAACTCCGGGGCCGGCGGTATCGGCGGTGCGGGTGGCAAGGGCGGCAGCGGCACGGCGGGCAAAGCCGGGACCAACCCCGGTACGGGGAACAACGCCGGCAGCCCCGCCAGCGGCGGCAGCGGCGGCAACGGCGGCACCCCGGGTAAAGCAGGTGGCGCGGGTGGCGCCGGCGGACCTGCGGGCCCGTAACGGCAAAACGCACAATCGATGGTCACTCCCACCCCGGCCCACGCCGGGGTGGGCGTGCCCCGTTGCGCAGCCGGCAACCGGGACCGCCGATCCGATATGGGCGCGATGGTTCGGCGGAGGGCCGGTAGAGGCCCTGTCGTTCATCCTCAAATCGCTGGAACGTAGTGCGCGTGCATCGGACGCTGATGCATCACTGTCTGCGGGTGTCGGCGAACGGTCGATGGGTGCCGTCCGGGTGCACTGTCGGCGCACGGGCGTGTCCGCACGCAAATCAAGTCTGCAATAATGTCCGTTATTCCGGACAAGCCATGTTACGGTCCGTCACGTCCGATTGAGACGGCGAACTTGTGCTGGGTTAGCAGCCTGGGCCTGCTGGCCATCGCTACCACCGCCAATGAGCGAGGCGGCAACATCGTGGTTGGGGTCTGTTTCAACGGTGGGGCTGTCTATGCGGGCCCAATCGTCAGCGTCCTTTGACCCGTGGTCAGGCTGAAGTTTCCCCGTGGTTCGACTTGCGGTTCCGCTCCCGATGACCAGAAGACCCATGAGGCCGCACGGAAATTACCTAAGATCGTCGAAATGCCAAGAGGCGGAATGTGATCCAACGGTCTAAACGGTTCGTTAGGGGTGCGGACCGTGGCTGCTCTTTGGTTCGCTAATGCATGCGCAGTTCTTTCCGCAATCTGCGCGCTGTGGGTGCGACGTTACAGCTTCGGATCGCGTTGGGACGGTGCCATCACGGTCGGCGTCGCGTTGTACGGATTGGGCTCGGCACTAGAGTCGCCGTGGCCCGCGGTGGCCGCGGCGTCGTTCCCGCTCACCGGACGGATTGGGGAACTAACTCGGCCGCAGTCTCGGCGCTGAGCATCCGGTGAGCGGGTTTTTCGGTGTTGGGATCCCGTAGGCGATTGCGAAGAGCCCTGGGTGCGGCGGCCCCGTTGCGGCACGTCAATCGCTGTGCGCGGGGTTACGCGGGAACTATGCTGGCTATCGGGCATGCCGGAAAACTGGAAAAGGAGGACGATGACCGATCTCGCGCAGTTGCTGTCCTCTCTCGCCGACCGCAAGGTGCCTATCGGCGAGATCATCGTGGCCCTGGGCGTTGGCCGGTCCACCTACTACGAGCAGCGCGACGAGGGGCGCTTGCTCAGTGCCGACAACCTTCTGCGGCTTGCCGACCATTTGGATCTCAACCCGGTCGAACTCCTGCTGCGCTGCGAACTGATTAGCCGCGGCGCGGTGGCTGACTGCGTCCAGAAGCTGGGAATCACCGCCGAGACGACGCGCCAGCCTCGCACCCGGCTCTTCCAGCGGAGGCCCGAAGCGCCGCCACTGTAGGGGCACTGGCCACTACATCGGGCCAATGACCACATCGCGCCGGCGACTACATCGGGCCGTTCATGAGGACTTCCATCCTGCCCGGCGGCCGGCCCTCTCTCCGCGCAATGCCGGCAGGCTGTCGCATTGTCGCTAACAACACGAGAACGATGAGAGCGTCCTACGAGGGCGAGTCGCCGTCCGCCCCACCTCAGCAGAACGGTTTCGCCAACGCTGCCTATCCGACTGGAGATCAGGTGCGCGCCAGATCGCGATGATTTATCAGCGTCCGCGCCCTTTCTCCGGTGTCCGCTTTTGCAGACATTTAGATGCTAGTGTTCGCCCACGGGCTGTGTCTCACAGCTAACTCTGGAGCGGCGTATCGCCGAACGAGCGCGAGGAGCAGGGGAATGGGTGCAGCCGAGGTCTCCATTTCGATCGAGTCCGGTCGGATTCGCCGAATCGAATGCAGTCGGAAGGCGCTCCAGTCGACTGGGGGCTATGCCCGGTACGTGGGCCGTGTCGGCACCTTGGCGGTGGCCTTAGGTGTAGGTGCTGCGCTCGCGTCCCTGCCAGTGGTCGCGTATGCCGACACATCGGGTTCTGCGGGATCGGTGGGGACGGCGGACCAGGGCGGTACCTCTTCGTCAAGGGGCGGTTCGCGTGCGTCGACCCAACCGGGCGCTCGGACCGGGGCGGCTGACTCCGGTGTGGCTGACCCAGCCTCCGCGGCGGACCCGGTGACCGCCACACGGCGTCCCTCACGCGGCGCGCCCGTCGACCGCCCGCGGCCCCCGGCCGCCCGGGGCGGCCAGACCGCGAATCCGACCAGGATTGCTCCTGACGGGGATACCCGTGCCCGTTCACCCCGTGACCTCGCCGCGACCGGTGGTGCGTTGCCGCTCCCGGAAAATCCGTCCGCGAGTGGATTGGCGCCGGCCGCAGAGCGTCCCTTGGCGTCGGCACCGGTCCTGGAACCCGGACCGGCTGTCCTCATCGCTCCCCGGGCCGAGGGCGCGCTGTCGGCACCGGCGGCTCACGTCGCCCCGGCCGCTGCCTCGGCAGCCCCGGCGATGACTGCGGCCCGGTCCACCGGCGCGGTGTCCGGCGTAAGCAGAACCCTGCTGTCCTGGCTGGGCGCCGGGGGTAACGGGGATTCTCCGGCGGCGGGCCCGTTGGCGTGGTCGGCGTTGGCGGTCACCCGACGGGAACTGCGGGGACGGTCCGAGTCGGCCCAGGCGCCGGCGACCACCACCGGCGAACCTGCGGACACCCCGACCGGGGGCCCGGTGGGGGCCGCGACCGCGGGACCGGCTGGGGCGGTGGGGGCGATGCCGATCAAGGACTTCATCCGGATTTTCATCGGTAATGGCACCGCGGCGAACCCGAACGCCGGGTTGTTGTTCGGTAACGGGTTTAGCTACGACGCGGTGACTTGCACGAGTGGTCTGGCGTGCAACGGTGGGCGGGCCGGGTATCTGGTCGGCAATGGCGGCAACGGCTTCAATGGCGGTGTCGGCGGGTCGACCGGGTTGTTCGGCAATGGCGGTGCCGGGGGTGCCGGGGTGTCGGGGACCACGGGCACCGTGGGCGGCAGTGGTGGCCGGGGTGGTCTGATCTGGGGTAACGGCGGCGCGGGTGGGGCCGGTGGGGCCTCCAGTGGTGCGGCGGTGGCCGGGGGTAAGGGCGGTGCAGGTGGAGCGACCGGAGCGTTCGCGGTGGTCGGGTTCGCCGGTGCCGGCGGTGCCGGTGGCGATTCGACCGGGGCCGGTGGGTTCGGTGGCGCCGGCGGGGTTGGTGGGGCGACGGGGTTGTTGTCGTGGCTCGGCGATGCCGGAGCCGGTGGGGCCGGTGGGAAGGCCACCGGTCTGGGTGGTGTCGGCGGTGTCGGTGGTGCCGGTGGGAACAAGGGCCGGCTGTCGGCGATCGGTGACGGTGGTGACGGTGGTGTCGGCGGTGCGGGGGTGACCGCCGGCGGTGCCGGTGGCGCCGGCGGTGTGGGCGGGTTGTGGATTGATGGTGGCGGTAAGGGCGGCGCCGGTGGAGACGCTTTGGCGGCCACCGGTCACGGGGGTAACGGCGGTGCCGGTGGCGGGGTCGGATTCCTGTCGGGGTGGGGCGGCGGCGGTGCCGGCGGCGCCGGCGGTAACAGCGCGGTCGGGGGTATCGACGGGGTCAACGGCGGCCGTGGGGGTGACGGCGGTGCCGGTGGGGCCAGTTCGTGGATCGTCGGGATCGGCAATGCAGACCAAGGCGCCGGTGCCGGTGGTGCCGGGGGTCGCGGTGGGGACGCCGGGGCGGGCGCGGTGGCCGGGGACGGCGGTAAGGGCGGCACCGGGGGGTCGGGCAGTCTGCTGATCGGCGGTGGCGCCGCCGGTGGGGTCGGTGGGCGTGGTGGGGACGGTGCCGGCGTCGGGGTCCCCGGCAAAACCGGTAAGGATTCCACCGGGTTCACCGATAACGGTGGCAACGGCTACGACGGCGGGAACGGCACGGACGGTTCCGGTGGCGGTAACGGCGGGGCCGGGGGCAACGCCGGCACGGGCCGCTATGCCCTGTTCATCAAGGCCGTCGCCGAGGCCGGCAACGGCGGGGACGGCGGTTCCGGCGGCGGTGCCGGGGCCGGCGGTGGCGGTGGCCGCGGCGCTGACGGAACCTTCGCACACCCGGACGCCGGCAATGGCGGCAATGGCGGCGACCCGGGCACTGCGGGTGCCGGCGGCAAGGGCGGGGCGGCTGGTACCGGACAGGGCGGCACCGCCGGCCAAGACGGCGCCGTCGGCGGGAACAACCCCACCTCCGGCGGCAACGGCGGAGACGGCGGTGTCGGCTGGACCGCCACGGCTGCCGGCAACCCCGGCGGCCGGGGTGGCAACGGTGGCGACGCCGGAGCCCTGGGCAACGGTGGTGCAGGCGGCGCCGGTGGCGACGGTGCGGCCGGTAGGAACGGTGTCAACGGCGTCAACTCCGGTGACTCCGGTAGCGGTGGCACCATCGGCGGGGCTGGTGGCGCTGGCGGTACGGGCGGCAAGAGCGGCAGCCAGTCCGGCAACGGCGGCGCGGGCGGCAAGGGTGGCGTCGGCGGTGCCGGCGGCAACGGCGGCAACGGCGTGGCCGGTATCGCCGGGACGGATCCGCTGACCCCGGGCCAGGCTGGCGGCAACGGCGGCAACGGCGCTCTTGGCGGGGTGGGCGGGTCGGGCGGCAATGCCGGAATCGCGTTGTCCGCCAACGGAACTGCCGGTGCCAACGGCACCGGTGGCAAGGGTGGCGACGGCGGTAACGCTGGCAGGCCCGCTGACGGCGGCAAGGGCGCCGACGGAACGTTGGAGAGCCTTGATGGCAGTGCCGGCGGTCGTGGCGGCAGCGCTGGCACCGCAGCGGCTGGCGGTGACGGTGGCGCCAGGGGCAGCGGCGGCAGCGGCGGCAACGCCGGCACCGCAGGCAATAACGGCACCGCGGTCACCGGCATCGTCGGCAACGGCGGGGCCGGCGGGGCCGGCTATAACGCCGCGGTCGATCTCAACGCCATCCCGGGAACCCGCGGCGGCAATGGCGGCGCCGGCGGTGACGGCGGAAACCAGGGCAACGGTGGGGCGGGCGGGAATGCCGGCAGCGGCAATGCCGGCCGGAACGGCCTGAACGCGTCCGCGTTCGGCGATCCCGGCGAGGCAGGGCGGCAGGGCGGTGCCGGCGGTGACGGCGGCGCGGGCGGCAAGGGCGGCGCGCTGGCCGGTGACGGCGGTGCGGGTGGTCTGGCCGGCAACGGCGGCAAGGGCGGTGACGGCGGCAATGGCGTCCAGGGCATCGACGGCTTCGCGCCCGGTGATCCCGGGCAGGCCGGCGGATCCGGCGGCGCCGGTGCCGACGGCGGCGTGGGCGGCAAAGGCGGCACCGGCGGAACCGCGGCGGCCGGAACGGCTGGGACGAGTCGCAAGGGTGGCGACGGCGGCGCGGGCGGCACGGGCGGCGCCGGCACCGACGGCGGCAACGGCGTGGCCGGGGCCAAGGGCGTCAGCGCCGATCGGACTCCGGGCCAGGACGGTGGCGCCGGCGGCAACGGCGGCAGTGGCGGCAAGGGCGGCAACGGCGGCGCCAAGGGCGTCGGAGGAACCGGGGCGCCCGACGGCACCCAGGGTGTCGGCGGTGACGGCGGCAACGCGGGCAGTGGCGGCGCCGGTGCCAGTGGCGGCGCCGGTGACGGCGGCCGGGTCGGGGTGACCAAGGAATCCCGGCCGGGCGGTAAGGGCGGCGACGGCGGCAACGCGGGCATCGAGGGCGCTGGCGGCACCGGGTCGACCACCGGCAAGACCGGCAGCTTCGGCAACGGCGGCAGCGGTGGGCGCGGCGGCGACGGCGGCGACATGGGCAATGTGGCCGATAACTTCGGCGGCAAGGCCGGGGACGGGGGCACGGGCGGCACCGCCACCGGCGGCTTCGGCGGGGCGGGCGGTGCCGGCGGTGACGGCGGCGACAGCGGCGTGGGCGGCAAGGGCACCGCGACCGACAGCGCCAGCAACGGACAGATCGGCGGCGATGGTGGCAAGGGCGGCGCCGGCGGAGCGGTGAGCACCGGCACCGGCGGCATGGGCGGCGCCGGTGGCAATGGCGGCGATGGTGGTGGCGGTGGTCGTGGTTGGGACTCTGGCACCCCGACCCGCGATGGAACCAAGGGCGGTAACGGCGCCACGGGCGGCACGGGCGGCGACGGCGGCACCGGTGGCGCGGCCTCGGATTCGGCGGGCACCAACGGCAACGGCGGCAACGGCGGTATCGGCGGAAACACCGGCAAGGGCGGCGACGGCGGCAACGGCGCGGCTGGCGACGCCGCCACCCCCGACGGGTCCAACGGCGGCAAGGGCGGGGACCCCGGCGCGGCCGGCGCCGGCGGGGTGAAAGGCTTCGCGGGCAATGGCATTGGCAAGGCCGGCACCGCCGGCACCGCGGGGCAGAACGGCCAGGCGGCCACTTCCGGCGGCAACGGCGGCAACGGCGGCGCGGGCTTCACCGCGGTGCTGGCCGGGGTCAAGGGCGGCGACGGCGGTAAGGGCGGTGACGGCGGAGCGCTGGGCAACGGCGGCGCCGGCGGCAACGGCGGTGACGGCGCGAAGGGCGCCGGGACCAACGGCACCGGCGGTGACGGCGGCGCCGGTGGCACCGGCGGGCGTGGCGGCCTTATCTCCGGGGCGGGCGGCAGCGGCGGCGCCGGCGGTTCGGGCGGCGACGGCGCCGACGGCGGCCGGGGTGCTGACGGTAAGGACGCCACCGATACCGAAGCGGCGACCGCCGGTGCTGACGGCGGGTCGGGCAGCGGTGTAGGCGGCAACGGCGGTCAGGGCGGTGCCGGTGGCGGCGCGACCGCGGGCAGCCGCAACGGTTCCGGCGGTAACGGCGGTGCCGGCGGTCAGGGCGGTGAAGGCGGCGACGGCGGCAACGGCGGCAAGGGCAACGCGCTGTTCCCCAACGGCGGTAACGGCGGCAACGGCGGGTCCGGTGCCGGCGCCGGCGGCACCGGCGGTGCCGGTGGTGCGGTCGGTGACGGCGGCAGCGGCGGCAGCGCCGGCACCAAGGGCGCCGACGGCACCGTCGGCGGCGGTGATGAAGGCGACGGCGGCAAGGGCGGCGACGGCTACGACGCCGCCACCGACCCCACCGCCCTGCCCGGCGCCGCCGGCGGTAACGGCGGCAAGGGCGGCAACGCCGGCTCCAACGGCGCCGGCGGCGTCGGCGGAAAGGGGGGGGACGGCAAGACCGGCGCCGGCATCAACGGTGCCGGCGGTAACGGCGGCGCCGGTGGTGAGGGCGGGCACGGCGGCACCATCTCCGGCGCCGGAGGCGCCGGTGGTGAAGGCGGCAAGGGCGGCGACGGCGCCAGCGGCGGCAGAGGTGCCGACGGCGCCGATGCCACGCTCACCACGGCGGCTCAGAACGGACAGGACGGTGGTGTCGGCGGCGGTGTGGGCGGCACCGGCGGTAAGGGCGGCGCCGGCGGCGATGCCACCGCCGGCAGCGTGAACGGCTCCGGCGGTAACGGCGGCGCCGGCGGCCAGGGCGGCGAAGGCGGTGACGGCGGCAACGGCGGCAAGGGCAACGCACTGTTCCCGACCGGAGGCAACGGCGGC
>CAIOYU010000063.1 GCA_903862565.1 uncultured Actinomycetes bacterium
ATCAGGATGAACGACCCGGTGGCCGCGTTACGGGCGTACTCGTCGAGCAGCAACGGCACCTGGGTCCGAAGGCTGATGCGGCCGAGTTCGTTGAGCTTCAACGCCGTCGCGCTCTTGTCCCGGTGCAGGGTGTTGACGTCGAGGCGGTAGTCCAGCGCGGTCACCCGGGCGCGGGTGGTCCGGGTGGTGTGCTTGATGAGGTACTCGCGGCCGGTCTCCAGCGCCGAACCGTCGGCCATCCAGCACACCATGGCGTCGAACTCGCTGGTCACCTCGGGCTGATTCTGCGGGCGCGCGATCATGTCGCCCCGGGAGATGTCGATGTCGTCGGCCAGGCTGATCGCCACCGACATCGGCGGGAACGCTTCCGCCAGTGGACCACTCGGGCCCTCGATCTCGGTGATCCGACTGGTCTTGCCGCTGGGCAGCACCACGACGTCCTCGCCGCGCCGCAGGATGCCACCGGCGACGGTGCCCGCATAGCTGCGGTGGTCGGCGTGCTCATGGGTCTGCGGCCGGATGACGTATTGCACCGGGAATCGGGCGTCGACGAAGTTGCGGTCGCCGCCGATGTAGACCTCCTCGAGGTGACGCAGCAGGGTCGGCCCCTCGTACCAGGGCGAGTTGGCCGACCTGGTCACCACGTTGTCGCCTTTCAACGCCGAGATCGGGATCGTGGTGACATCCTGGATGTCCAACCGTGCTGCGAAGGAGTGGAACTCGTCGCGGATCGCGTTGAACTTCTTGCGGTCCCAGTCGATGAGGTCCATCTTGTTGACCGCGAGCACGATGTGCGACACCCCCAGCAGCGAAGCCAGGAAGGCGTGCCGACGCGACTGCTCGAGCAGTCCATGACGGGCGTCGACGAGCACGATCACCAACTGGGCGGTCGAGGCTCCGGTCACCATGTTGCGGGTGTACTGGATGTGCCCGGGGGTGTCGGCGATGATGAATTTCCGCTTGGCCGTGGCGAAATAGCGGTAGGCGACGTCGATGGTGATGCCCTGCTCGCGTTCCGAGCGCAGTCCGTCGGTCACCAAAGCCAGGTCGGTGTAATCGTTTCCACGTTCCCGCGAGGTGCGCTCCACAGCGGCCAACTGGTCTTCCATGACGGCTTTGGAGTCGTACAGCAGCCGCCCGATCAGGGTGGACTTTCCGTCGTCGACCGAACCGGCGGTGGCAAGCCGCAGCAGGTCGGTGGGCTCGGCCACGTCGATTTCGGTATCCGTGGACAGCATCAGAAGTAACCCTCTCGCTTGCGGTCTTCCATGCCGGCCTCGGAGATGCGATCGTCGGCCCGGGTGGCCCCGCGTTCGGTGAGCCGGGATACCGCCGTCTCGGCGATCACCTCGTCGACCGTCACCGCGATGGACTCCACGCAGCCGGTGCAGGTGACGTCGCCGACGGTGCGGAATCGGACCGAGGTCTCGAACACCTCCTCGTCCTTGTCCGGCTGCATGAACTCGTGAACGGCCAGCAGCATGCCGTCGCGGCGGAACACCGGCCGGTTGTGTGCGTAGTAGATGGCGGGCAGGTCGATTCCCTCTTCGCCGATGTAGGACCAGATGTCGTACTCGGTCCAGTTCGACAGCGGGAACACCCGGATGTGTTCACCCTTGCGGTACCGGCCGTTGTAGAGGTTCCACAGTTCGGGCCGCTGCGCCTTGGGATCCCACTGGCCCCACTCGTCGCGGAAGCTGAACACCCGCTCCTTGGCGCGGGCCTTTTCCTCGTCGCGGCGGGCCCCGCCGAACGCGGCATCGAACCGGTTCTCCCGGATGGCCCGCAGGAGGGTGACCGTCTGCAACGGGTTGCGGGACGGGCCATTGTCGGTGACCCGGCCGGCGTCGATGTCCTCCTGCACGCTGGCGACCACCAGTCGAAGCTGGTGCCGGTCGACGAGTTCATCGCGAGTGCCGATCACTTCATCGAAGTTGTGCCCGGTGTCGACGTGCATGACCGGGAACGGCAGCCGCCCCGGGGCGAAAGCCTTGATCGCCAGGTGCAGCATGACGATCGAGTCTTTGCCGCCGGAGAACAGCAGCACGGGCCGCTCGAACTCGGCAGCGACCTCGCGGAAGATGTGGATGGCCTCAGCCTCCAGAACCCGCAGGTGACTGAGCTGGTAGTGGCCCGGAGTGTGGTGCTCGGCGACAGCGCCCGGCATTGTTCCTCGTAAAGTTGGTCGGAATTACCAGATTTAACTGGCATTTCCGCCATTAAGCCAGCACGCTCACGCAGGTGTCAAACGCCGCAGGCAACAGGCGCCTCCGACGAGGAACGAGGCTAACGACCGGGGAACGGTCCCCGGGAGATTGCCTCTACAGCGTGACCTCGTTCAATTTGCCGGTTGCCACGTCGAAGATGAATCCGCGCAGCGACGTGTGCTTGGTCACGAAGGGGCTGTGCTCGATGCGCCGCAGCGACTGCCGCACGTCCTCCTCGAGATCGGAAAAGGACTCGGCGGCCCACTCCGGCTTGATCCCGGTCTCGGTCTGGAGATCGCGCTTGAAGTCGTCGTCGGTGAACGTGAGCATGCCGCAATCGGTGTGGTGGATCAGGATGATCTCCCGGGTGCCCAGCAGTCGCTGGCTGATCGCCAAGGAGCGGATCTCGTCGTCGGTGACGACGCCGCCGGCGTTGCGGATGACGTGCGCCTCGCCGGCCTTGAGGCCGAGGATCCGGTAGACGTCCAGGCGGGCGTCCATGCAGGCGACGACGGCCAGGTGCTTACTCGGGGGCAACGGCAGCGGGCCGGTGAAGGTCTTCGCGTACGCGACGTTGTTGGCCAGATATTCATCGGTGACGGTCACGGCAGTGATCGTAGCGACCGCCCGAACCGGGTTCACGGGTGCGAATCACCCTGATTCGAACGCCGGACCGGATTCCGCAAGTGGCGGCGGCGCGTGCTGACGCCGCGTGGCCGGCTATCTCCTACCCTGTGCAGCATGCAGGATGAGCCGGGCTGGCACCGATGACGCGGTTTCTCGCGCGGCGGTTCGCCAACTACGTGGTGCTACTGGCGTTGGCGTCGTTCCTGACGTTCGCCTTGACGTCCTACACCTTCACCCCGCTGAACAGCCTGCTGCAGCGCAACCCCCGCCCGCCGCAGTCCGTCATCGACGCCAAGGCAGCCGACCTGGGCCTCGACAAGCCGGTGCCGTTGCGCTACGCCCACTGGGTGTCCGGCGCGGTGCACGGCGACTTCGGCAAGACCGTCACCGGTCAACCGGTGTCGGCGGAGTTGTGGCGGCGCATCGGCGTAAGCCTGCGTCTGCTGGTCCTGGGCTCGGTGCTGGGCACCGTGATCGGCGTACTGGTGGGGGCCTGGGGTGCCATTCGCCAGTACAAGCTGTCCGACCGCGTGGTCACCATGCTGTCCCTGCTCATCATCAGCACGCCGACGTTCGTCCTCGCCAGCCTGCTGATCCTGGCAGCCCTGCAGGTGAACTGGGCGACCGGCCTTCAGATCTTCGAGTACACCGGCGAGACGGCCCCGGTTCCCCCGGCCGGCGCCTGGAACCAGTTAGTCGACCGCCTGCAGCACTTGATGCTCCCCACACTCGCCCTGGCGTTGATGGCGATCGCCGGCTACAGCCGCTACCAGCGCAACGCCATGCTCGACGTGCTCGGCCAGGACTTCATCCGCACCGCCAGAGCCAAAGGGCTCACCCGCCGGCAGGCGCTGTTCAAGCACGGACTGCGCACCGCGCTGATCCCGATGGCGACGCTGTTCGCCTACAGCGTCGCCGGTCTGGTCACCGGAGCGGTGTTCGTGGAGAAGATCTTCGGCTGGCACGGCATGGGCGAGTGGGTGGTGCAGGGCATCGCGACCCAGGACGCGAACATCGTCGCCGCGATCACCGTGTTCTCCGGGGCCGTCGTGCTGCTCGCCGGACTGCTCTCCGACATCATCTACGCGATCCTCGACCCCCGGGTCCGGGTCGCATGATCGCGACGGTCCCCCAGGCAGGCGAGTTCGTCTCCCGCAACACGCTCGTGCTGCGGCGGTTCCTGCGCAACAGGCTGGCCGTCGCCTCGCTGGCGATCCTGGTGCTGCTGTTCGTCGCCTGCTACGCGATCCCCCCGCTGCTGCCCTATTCCCACACCGACCTCGACTTCTCCGCACTGCAGGAACCGCCGAGCCCCCGACACTGGTTCGGCACCAACGCCATTGGCCAGGACATGCTGGCGCAGGTCCTGCGGGGCATGCAGAAGTCGATGCTCATCGGCATCTGCGTGGCCGTGGTCTCCACGCTCATCGCGGCCACCGTTGGCTCCATCGCCGGATACTTCGGCGGGTGGCGCGACCGTGCGCTGATGTGGTTCGTCGACCTGCTGCTCGTGGTGCCCAGCTTCATCCTGATCGCGATCGTCTCCCCGCGGACGAAGAACTCGGCCAACATCGCGCTGCTGATCGTCCTGCTGTCCGCATTCAGTTGGATGATCAGCTCACGCATGGTTCGCGGGCTGACGATGAGCTTGCGCGAGCGGGAGTACGTCCAGGCCGCCCGCTACATGGGGGTACCCAGCCGGCGCATCATCCTGCGCCACATCCTGCCCAACGTGGCCTCGATCCTCATCATCGACACCGCACTCAATGTCGGCGGGGCGATCCTGGCCGAAACCGGTTTGAGTTTCCTGGGTTTCGGTGTCCAGCCGCCTGACGTGTCGCTGGGCACCCTGATCGCCGACGGCACCAAGTCGGCGACGACATTCCCGTGGGTATTCCTCTTCCCTGCGGGGGTGCTGGTGCTGATCATCCTGTGCGCCAATCTGATCGGGGACGGTCTTCGCGATGCGCTGGATCCCGGCAGCGGGAGCCTGCGGCGATGAGTGCACTCCTGGAGGTCGACGGTCTCACCGTCACCTTCCCCACCGACAACGGCGACCTGCACGCCGTGCGTGGCCTGAGCTACCGGATCGACCCCCGTGAAGTGGTGGCGATGGTGGGCGAGTCCGGTTCGGGCAAGTCCGCGGCCGCCATGGCGGTGATCGGCCTGCTGCCCGAGTACGCGACGGTCTCCGGGTCGGCGCGCCTGCAGGGCCAGGAACTGATCGGCATGTCCGACCCGGACATGTCGAAGATCCGCGGCCTGCGGATCGGCACGGTGTTCCAGGACCCGATGTCGGCGCTCACCCCGGTGTACACCGTCGGTGACCAGATCGCTGAGGCGATCCGGATCCATCACCGCGACGTCGGCAAAGCGAAAGCCCGGCAGCGCGCGGTGGAGTTGTTGGACCTCGTCGGGATCGTCCAACCGGAGCAGAGGGCGCGGGCATTCCCGCACGAGTTATCCGGCGGTGAGCGCCAACGGGTGGTCATCGCGATCGCGATCGCCAATGACCCGGACCTGATCATCTGCGACGAGCCAACCACCGCACTCGACGTCACCGTGCAGGCACAGATCCTCGAGGTGCTCAAGACCGCCCGCGACGTGACGAACGCCGGGGTGTTGATCATCACCCACGACTTGGGCGTGGTGGCCGAGTTCGCCGACCGGGCGCTGGTGATGTACGCCGGACGGGCCGTCGAGTCGGCAGCGGTCACCGAGCTGTATGCCGATCGCCGAATGCCCTACACCGCAGGGCTTCTGGGGTCGATTCCCCGATTGGACTCCGCCCGTGGCAGCCGTCTGGTACCCATCCCGGGCGCCCCGCCCTCGCTGGTGACGCTGCCGCCGGGATGCCCCTTCGCTCCTCGCTGCCCACTGGTGGTCGACGCCTGCCTGACGGCCGAGCCTCCGCTTTCCCCTGTCGGAGAAGACCATTGGGCGGCGTGCATCCGCACCGACGAGGTGGCCGGACGCAGTGCGGCAGAGATCTACCAGGTGCCCACCGAGCCCGAGGAAGCCGAGGACCAACCGGGCGAGGTCGTGGTGCGCGTCCGCGACCTGACGAAGACCTACCGGCTCACCAAGGGCGTGGTGTTCCGCCGCACGATCGGCGAGGTTCGTGCCGTCGACGGTGTCAGTTTCGAACTCCCGCAGGGCAAGACGCTCGGGATCGTCGGCGAGTCCGGCTCCGGGAAATCCACCACGCTGCACGAGATCCTGGAATTGCGGGCTCCGGAGTCGGGGTCCATCGAGGTGCTGGGCAACGACGTCGCCACCCTGTCCGACCAGCGACGCCGGGAACTGCGCGGCGACCTGCAAGTGGTCTTCCAGGACCCGGTGGCCGCCCTCGATCCGCGGCTTCCGGTTTTCGACCTCATCGCCGAACCGCTGGACGCCAACGGTGTCGACAAGCGCGCCATCGACACCCGGGTGGCCGAACTGCTCGAACTCGTCGGGTTGCGCCGCGCCGACGCCAGCCGATACCCGGGCGAGTTCTCCGGTGGCCAGAAGCAGCGCATCGGGATAGCCCGCGCGCTGGCACTGCAGCCGAAGATCCTCGCCCTCGACGAACCCGTCTCCGCACTCGATGTCTCCATCCAGGCAGGCATCATCAACCTGCTGCTGGATCTGCAGCGGGAGTTCGACCTGTCCTACCTGTTCGTTTCCCACGATCTGTCGGTGGTCAAGCATCTGGCCCACCGGGTGGCGGTGATGTACCGCGGGGCGATCGTCGAGTACGGCGACAGCGACGATGTGTTCGGCAATCCGCAGCACGAGTACACCCGGCGGTTGCTCGCTGCGATACCCCGCCCCGACCCGACACGCCAATAGTTCAACCACGCCAACAGTTCAACGAGGAGAAGCGCGTGACGACACTGCTCCGCCGCTGGGCGGTCCTGATCTTTGCGGTCACTCTGGTCGCCGCCTGCGCGCCCGGAAACCAGCCCGGCGGATCGTCGGCGGGGTCGTCGGCAGCGGGGTCATCGGGAGCGGTGGGCAAGTCCAGCGACACCAACCCGCAGGACCCGGCAACCCTGCAGCAGGGCGGTGACCTCCGACTGGCGATCAGCGCGCTGCCGTCGAACTTCAACACTCTCAACATCGACGGCAACGAGGCCGACACCGGCGGGGTGCTGCGCCCCACCATGCCGCGCGCCTTCGTGATCGCCCCGGACGGGACGATGAAGGTCAACGCCGACTACTTCACCAGCATCGAACTGACCAGCACCAAGCCGCAGGTCGTCACCTACACCATCAACCCGAAAGCAACCTGGTCCGACGGCACCGCGATCACCTGGGAGGACATCGCCGCCCAGATCCGCGCGACCAGTGGCAAGGACAAGGCGTTCGCGATCGCCTCACCCAACGGTTCCGACCGGGTCGCGTCGGTGACCCGGGGCGTCAACGACCGCCAGGCCGTGATGACCTTCGCCGAGAGCTACCCCGAGTGGCGCGGCATGTTCGCCGGCAACACCATGCTGCTGCCCAGGAGCATGACCGCCGACCCCGACGTGTTCAACAAGGGCCAACTGGAGAACCCGGGCCCGTCGGCGGGGCCGTTCATCGTCTCCGGTGTCGACCGCACCGCACAGCGGATCACTCTGACGCGCAACCCGAATTGGTGGGGAAAACCGCCGCTGCTGGAGACCATCACCTTCCTGGTGCTCGACGACGCCGGCCGCATTCCGGCCCTGCAGAACAAGGCGATCGACGCCACCGGCATCGGGTCGATCGACGAGTTGCAGATCGCCAGCCGCACCAAGGGCATCGCGATACGCCGTGCACCGGGTCCGAGTTGGTTTCACATGACCTTCAACGGTGCGCCGGGTTCGATCCTGTCCGACAAGGCGTTACGGCAGGCCGTCGCCAAGGGCATCGACCGCCAGGCCATCGTGAATGTGACCCAGCGTGGGCTCGTCGACGATCCCAAAGCGCTGGGCAACCACATCTTCGTCGCCGGCCAGGAGGGCTACCAGGACAACAGTGCCGTCGTCGCCTACGACCCGGAGAAGGCCAAGGCCGAACTGGACGCGTTGGGCTGGAAGCAGAATGGCGAGTTCCGCGCCAAGGACGGCAAGCAGTTGGTGATCCGCGACGTCCTCTACGACTCCCAGAGTGGCCGCCAGGTCGCCCAGGTGGCCCAGAACACGCTGGCCAAGATCGGGGTCAAGCTCGAACTCGACGTCAAGCCGGGCAACGGATTCTTCTCCAACTATGTCAGCGTGGGCGATTTCGACATCACCCAGTTCTCCTGGGTCGGCGACGCGTTCTCGCTGTGCTGCCTGAACCAGATCTTCACCACCGGTGCGGAAAGCAACTTCGGCAAGATCTCCTCACCGGCGATCGACGCCAAGGTCGACGAGGTGCTCGACGAACTCGATCCCGCCCGAGCCCGGGTGCTGGCCAACGAGGTGGACGTCATGCTGTGGGACGAGGTGTTCAGCCTGGCGCTGTCCCAGTCGCCCGGCAACGTGGCCGTGCGGAGCGACCTGGCCAATTTCGGACCGGCCGGAATCGGCGACTTGGATTACAGCACAATCGGTTTCATGAAGTAGGCCGATTCACCAGCTTGGGCAGCAGGGCCTCAGCCCGGGTGGCGACGCCCAACGCCGACGCGGCCAACCACGCGGCCGGACTGGTCGGTAGGGAGTCCAGGGTGTCGCCCTGACCGGCCAGGGCGGACGCGTGTCCGGCACACACCTCGGCGGCGATCTGTAATGCGGCACGCTCCCGGGTGTCCAGCACGCTGTGGCCGACCGTCGGCATCCGGACCAGTGTCGCTCCGGGTATGAGGCCGACAATACGTTCGGCCACCGAAGGTGGCGTGGTCAGGTCGCGGCCGCCGGAGATCACCACAGTCGGCCAGTCGAAGGACGGCATGGCGGCCACCAGATCGAACGGCTCGCCGGCGAATTCGGTGTCGCCGGCGGCCAGTTCGCGCATCGCGATCGCCGGATCCAAGGGCAGTCCGTCCGGTGTGCCGGCGTAGTTGAGTTCACGGAATCCGATCGGGCCGACCAGGTCACTTTCGTTGTGGTACGGCATTTTCCAGTGCGCCGCCCGGAAGGTGATGTGGTGCAAGGTGCGCCATAGCAGCCGCCTGCCGTCGAGCAGCAGGTCCAGGTGCCGGTGCAGCAGGTCTTCCCCGCCCAGGCCGTAGACCGTCGCGGCGACGTAGGCGTCGGTCGGGCTCATGTCCAGGCGGCGCACCTTGGTCGACAAGGAGGCTCCGTCCCACAACAGGCCGCGCAGGGCCTGGCGGATGGCGTCGATGTCATCACCGCCCATCACCGGGGAGTCCAGAACCATCCCGGCCACCCGGTCGGGATGGCGCACCCCGAGTCCGGCTGCGAGATAGGTGCCGTAGGAGGTGCCGTACACGACCGCCCGGTCCACCCCCGCGTCGTCGAGGACGGCGGCGATGTCGTCGACACTCTGCTCGATGGTCAGCGCCGCGGGCGGTAGGTCCGCGCCGGAGTCGGCGCGGCGAGACAGCCCGACGCCGCGGTGCTCGACCATGATGACGTCGAGTCCGGCCGCCGTGGCCCGGCGGCGCAGACCCTGGTACGGGCCGATCGAGGCCATGCCGGGGCCGCCCGGGACGATCACCAGAGGTTCCCTGCCCGGGGTTCCTGCGCGCACGTAATAGAGGTCGAAGTCGTCGCCATCACGGGTGGCCGGCCGGCGAACGGCGCGCACGCCGGGCAGCGCAGCAAGCCTGCCGTGCGCGCGGCCACGCCGGGTATCCATACCCCAATTGTGTCAAGCCCCGTAGGTTTGAGGACATGACCGAGTTCATGAGTCAGAGCGACGCGTTCACCTGGGCAATGGAGTCCGACCCCCGGTTGAGGTCCACGGTCGTGACCGTGATCCTGCTGGACCGCTCGCCGGACTGGGATGTCGTGCGGGAACGCTTCGCGGTGGTGTCGCGAAACCTGCCGATGTTCCGGAAAGTCGTGGTGGAATCTCCGGCGCCTGCTCCCCCACGCTGGGAATTCGCGCCCGATTTCGATCCCGACTTCCACCTGCGCCGGGTGTCGGCGCCCGAACCGGGCAACCTCGACGGCGTCTTGGAGATGGCCCGGGTGGCGGCGATGGCCGACTTCGACCGTGCCCGGCCGCTGTGGACCACCACGCTGATCGACGGCCTCGAGGACGGCGGCGCGGCGGTGATCTGCAAGTTCCACCACGCGCTGACCGACGGGGTGGGCGGGGTGCAGATCGCGATGACGATCTTCGACCTGACCGAGGAACCGCGCTCGATCGAGACCGTCGAGACAAAGGCCGAGGAGCCCGAGGTTCACGAGCACGGACTGCTCAGCGAGTACGCCGACATCGTGCGCTATGACCTCGGCGTCGTTCGCAAGGTGGTGACGGGGGTGGCTACCAATACCCCGAAGCTGCTGGCCAAGACAATCCGGCACCCGTTGAAGACAGCGGTGTCGGCCGGCGAGATGGCCGCGTCGGTGTATCGGACCATGCGGCCGGTGAGCGAGACCGGCTCGCCATTGATGAAGGAACGCAGCCTGACTCGGCAACTGAGCGTGCACGAGGTTCCGCTGGCGAAACTGAAAGAAGCAGCCCACCGCGGGGGCGGTTCGCTCAACGACGCGTTCGTGGCCGGCATCGCCGGCGGCCTGCGCCTTTACCACGAGAAACACGGGACGACCGTGGGCGACCTGCACCTGACGATGCCGATCAGCATTCGCAAAGAGGGTGACGACATGGGCGGCAACCACATCACGTTGGCACGGTTCGACGTGCCGGTGGGCGTTGCCGACCCCGCACTGCGCATCAGCGAGACCCGTGAACGCACCAATCAGGTGCGCAACGAGGTGGCGATCCCCTACACCCAGGCCATCGCCGGAGCGATGAACCTGATGCCGCGCTGGTACATCGGGTCGGTGCTGCGCAAGGTCGACTTCCTGGCCAGCGACGTGCCCGGCGTTCCGGTCCCGGTGTACCTCGCCGGCGCAAAGGTCAAGGTGCAGTATGCCTTCGGGCCGACGATCGGCGCAGCCGTCAACGTCACGCTGCTGACCTATGTCGACACCTGTGCGCTGGGAATCGACGTCGACACCGGCGCGATCCCCGACTTCCAGGAGTTCTACGGCTGTCTGGTCGAGGGGTTCGACGAGGTGCTGGCCCTGGCGGACTAGCGCCGAAAGCGGCTAAGCGCTCAGCTCGATGACCTCTGCGCCGGCGATGCCCTGATACCTGCTGGGCTGGCAGGTCAGCACGATCACCTGTCCGCGGTCGCCGACGGTGTTGAACACCGCGCCCATCTTGTCGAGTCGCTCGGGGTCGCTGAACCCCAGGGCATCGTCGATCACCACCGGCACGGTGTCCTCGCGGGACACCAGTGCCGCCCCGGCCAGTCGGGCCAGGATGCCCAACTGCTCCCTGGCGCCGCCCGACAGCGAATCAAAGGGCACCGTGCAGCCCTCGAGCGTGCGGGTGCAGATCGTGAGGTCGGTGTCGACGTCGACTTCGAAGGTGGGGCCGAACACGGTGCGTCCCAGTCGTTCCAGTTCGGCACGGTAGGGCTGCACGTAGCGCTGGCGGGTGTTGTCGCGATGGCGGATCATGGTGTCGCGCAGGAGTTTCACCGCGTTCGCCCGCTCCTCGATGCGGGAATGCTCCACCTGAGCGCGGCAGAGCTCGGCCTTCGCGTCGTCCAACTGGCCTTGGCGGCCCTCATTGCCCATGACGCCCAGCTCGACGGTGATGGTGTTCAACGCCGAATTGGCGGCATCGCGGTCGCGGACGATGACCTCCGCCGCCGCAGCCGCAGCGGTGAGCTCGGCCGCGACTGCGTCCGGGCCGGCATCGGCATACCGCGCCGCCAAACCTTCGACCACTTCATCGGCCTGCTCCTGCGCCTCGGCGTCAGCAGATGCCTGGGCGGCCACAACCTCGTCGGCCACGGCCGCCCGCAGCGTGACGAGTTGATCGCGCACCGTCGCGAACTCAGCCTCTGCGGCCCTCAGCCGGTCACGCAGAAGTGTTGCATGCGTGGTCTTTTCAGCAGCCGCCGTCGCCGCCGCAGCCGCCGCCTGCCGCGCGGTCTCGGCATCCGCGCGTGCGATGCTCAGAGCCCTCGCGGCGGCGGCCAACTCGGTGGCGGCAACTTCTGCATCGACAGCTGCCCCCGAAGCGGCCAGACGGCGCTCGGCCAGCCGGGCGCGGATCGCCTGAACATCCTCGCCGTCACACTGCGCCTCACGGGTTGCAGCGTGCTGCCCGCGGGTGTCGGTCAACGTTCGCCGTCGCGTCGCCAACTCGCGGGCGGCCGCAACCGATGTCGCCCCGCCCTGCGCCAGTGCGTCATCCAAGAGGCCTTGCGCGGCCTGCAGTTCAGCAGCCAGCGTCACCGCGCTGGCCCCCGGGTCGATCCGCACGCTCAACACGCCGGGGACGTCCACGATGACGGCCGCCGAGGCGGACTGTGTCCACCCCTGCCCCGCGGCCAGTGCCCGCGGCACCCCGTCGACGGTGATGGCCAGGTCTGCGGGCGCGGTGAACTCGACGGTGCCCGCATCGGCGTGCAGTTGCGCCTGAAGCCGCTCGACCAGAGCGAAGTTCTTCTCGATCCGGAGCAGAACCGCATCCGTGAGCGTGATCGCAGCCAGCGCAGCGTCAAGCTCGGCGAGGTTCCGTTCGGCGTCCTCGATCTTGGTCACCTTGGCCGCCAGCCGGTCGGCATCGTCACGGGCGACGCATGCATCGGCGGTGAGGCGCGCGGCATCCAGGCGCTCCTGTGCGGCGGCGAACGCAGCCGCAGCCAGCTCGGCGGTCTTCGCCGCCGCATCGGACTCCTGGCGAGCCTCCGCGTCGCCCCCTTCGGCGGCAGCCAGTTCGCTCTGCGCCTGGGCCAGCGTGGCGGCTCGCCGCTGGGCATCGGCGATGAGCTGCTGACGCTGACCGTTGGCCAGCGCCGAATTGGAACTGGTGGCCGCCGCAGCCGTTGCGACCAGGCGAGCCTGGCCGAGCTGGTCGGCCAGTTCGGCGACGACGGACTGGGCTTCCTGCGCCGCTGCCAATCGCTGCGCCGCAGGTGCCAGGGCCTCGTCGAGCCCGCGCACCACAGCGGTCAGTTCTTCGTGGCGCTGCACGCGCTCGTTGACGACGTCGACTGCAGCCTCACACCGGTTGACCTCGGCCTTCGCTGCGGCCAACCGATCGACGGCAGCCTTCCAGTCCTTCGACGGCCGTCCGGTGCCGGTGAAATACCGCTGGTATTCGGCGTCGATCCGGTCGACGAGAAGCGACCCCGCATCGGGGCCGCCACCGCTGGGAGCATCGACCTCGCCGGCCGCCGCATCGAGCGCCCGGGACAGCGCGTCGCACCCGGAGAGGTTCACCGCGCTGGTCGAGGCCGACTGCAGCACCCGCTGGGCATCCCAGAGCTTCATATCCAGGGTCTGCTCCATCATTGCCGCGACCCGCTCGTGCGCCTCGTCACCGGTGAGGTGCTCACGCTTGGGCTCGACGATGTCCAACTCGGTCCCGTGCTTCTTGTGGAAGCGCTTCCTGTAGACAAAACGGTAAGGGCCGGTGCTGATTTCAGCCTCGACCCGGGCACCGACATCGGAGTGGGCAGGTTTGACCTGCTTGACGTCACGGTGATTGGACCGGTCTCGGTAGGTGAGCAGAAGATCGAGCGCCTCGAGCATCGAGGACTTGCCGATCTCGTTGGGGCCGTGCACCACAACGACCCCATGGTCGGGGAAGGTGATCTCGCGGTCTTCGACACCGCGGAAGTTGGTCAGGTGCAACCGGTGCAGAATCATGCAACCCGCCCTTCTTTGAGCCGCAGCAGCAGGGCGAGCGCGCCGCGCGCAGTCCCGGCGTCGGCTCCGTCCGAACGCGCCGACTCCATCAACTCGGCCACCGCGTCGGCCGCGAAGCCGCCGATCCCGAGGTCGTCGAACTCGTCGTCGGCCGGCATGACGACCAGGTTGGTGTGCCGGTCCCAGGTGTCCAGGGCGGCGAACAGTCGGGAGTGCCTGTCCAGGCAGGCATCCAGCCCGGCGCGGTCGGTGACCGTGAGGGTGCCCACCAGGCCGAGTTGCACCACGGTGCGGTCTTTGTCGGCCAACTGGTCGAGGTTGAGGTCAAGGTCGGCGACGTCGCGGCTGTTGTTGACCTCGTGGTGCAGGGTGATGAACTGCCAACTGCCGATGCGACGGGAATCGACTGTCACCGGGCGCGCAGGGTCGTCCAGATCCAGGTCGACCACGAGCACATGTCCGGAGTCGGCCTCGACGTGGTCGTAGTTGGTGACCTCAGGGGCACCGGAGTACCAGACCCGTTGGGCGACCTCGGTGCGAGAGTGCTTGTCCCCGAGAGCCACATAGTGCACGGCAGAGCGGTCCACGGCAGCGGTGAGGCCGGCCAACCCGATGTGGGCAGGGTTGTTCGGATCGGGATCGAGCACGTCGACCGCGCCGTGCGCGAGCAGGATCCGCGCGGTCCCGTCGGCCGGAAGTTCTGCGAGCACCTCAGCCGTCAGATCGGTGGTGGGCCGCTTGGAACGCCAGGGCGCGGCCACGATCTGCAGGCCGGGGCGCACGTCGAACACACCGGCGCGGTCGAGGACGGTGACGTTCTCCGGACATTCCTTGGCGAATAACGCACTCGTGTACACCGATGAGACGTCCAGTGGATCGTGGTTGCCCGGCAGCAGGTACACCGGAACCCCGATGCTGCGCATGGCGTTCAGCGACTGGCTGATGACCTTGGGCGCCAGTTGGTTGGCGTCGAACACATCGCCGGCCACCACGACGAACTCGGCACCGGTCTCCCGGGCGACGTCCCCGAGTGCGGCCACCGCGTCGCGGCGGGCGGCGGAGTACCGCGCCTGGGCCTCCTGGTCCAGGAAGCTTCGGGTCATGCCGAGTTGCCAGTCGGCGGTGTGCAGGAACCTCATGTCTCAGACTGTATGACCGGGGTACGACAAGTCCGGGAATCTCGCCCGGTGAGTGCTCTAACCTGGGGCGCATGGGAACCCTGGTGCTGATGCGACACGCCAAGTCCGACTATCCCGCCGGCGTGCCCGACCATGAGCGGCCGTTGGCGTCGAGGGGCCGGCGCGAGGCAGCACTGGCCGGGGCGTGGCTCAGGACCAATGCCCCGACGATCGAGGCCGTGCTGTGCTCGTCGGCGGTGCGTACCCGGCAGACTCTGGAACGCACCGGACTGGAGGCTCCGGTGAGTTTCCTCGACGTGCTCTACGGCGCCGCCCCCGGAACGATGATCGCCGAGATCAACCGGGTCGACGACGCTGTCGGCACCCTGCTCGTGCTGGGCCACGAACCCACCATGAGCGAGGTCGCACTCGGACTGGCCGGCCCCGGTAGCGACCGTGCCGCCGCCGAGCAGATCTATCTCAAATACCCGACGTCAGGCATCGCCGTACTGCGGGTGCCGGGACCGTGGTCCGGGCTGGAACTCAGCGGAGCCGAACTGTCGGCGTTCCACGTTCCCCGCTGACCCGGTCAAAGACCCAATCCGGTCGCCTGCGCCGGCTTCCGGAAGTGGTTGTCGCCACGGGGGTAGACGACTTGCGGCCACCAGAACCACCGACCGAGTAATACCGCGATCGACGGCATGAGCAGCGAGCGGACGATCAGGGTGTCGACCAACAGGCCGATCGCGATCGTGGAACCCATCTGGGCGAGCACGACCAACTTGCTACCGACCATCCCCGCCATGGTGGCGGCGAATACAAGTCCGGCGGAGGTGACGACGCCACCCGTGCCGGCCATCGAGCGGACGACGCCGGTCTTGATTCCGGCGTGGATCTCGTCCTTGAACCGGGAGACCAGGAGCAGGTTGTAGTCCGACCCCACCGCCAGCAGGATGATGACCGACATCAGCAGGACGATCCAGTGCACCGGCATGCCGATCAGGTCCTGCCAGATGAGCACCGAAATGCCGAACGAGGCGGCGATCGAACTCGCGGCAGTGCCGACGATGACGAGTGCGGCTACCGCGCTGCGGGTGAGGATGAGCATGATCATGAAGATGAGGGTCAGCGACGACACCACCGCGATCATGAGGTCATAGCGGGCGCCGTCGGACATGTCCTTGAACGTTGCCGCGACGCCGCCGAGGTAGACCTTGGCGTCGGAGAGCGAACTCATCTTCAGGGCTTCCTGGGCGGCCTTGCGTTCGGAGTCGACCCGGGCGATGCCCTCGATCGTCGCGGGATCGCTCTGGTGGGTGATGAACATGCGGGCGGATCTGCCGTCGGGCGAGAGGAACATCTGAAGGCCGCGCTGGAAGTCGGGGTTCCCGAATGCCTCCGGGGGCAGGTAGAACAGGTCGTCATTCCTTGCCTGGTCGAAACTCTGGCCCATGGCCAGGGCGGTGTCGTTGGTGGCCTCCATCTGGTCGAGGAACGCCTTCTGGGAGTTGTACGACGCCAACGCCAGATCTCTGCTGGTCTTCATCGACGCGATCGTCTGTGGAAGCAGTGCGGTCAACTGCGGGGCGAGGTTCGCCAGTTGGTCGGTGTTGGTCTGCACTGAGGCGGTTTGGTCGGTGAGCTGGTCGATCTGGTCGATTGAGTTGAATACCGACCGTAGTGCTGCGCACATCGGGATATCGAAGCAGTGCGGTTCCCAGTAGAAGTAGTTACGCAAGGGCCGGAACTGGTCGTCGAAGTTCGCAATACTGTCGCGCAGTTCTTCGGTGGTCTCTAGAAGCGCCCGCGACTTGCCTGCCGAGTCCACCGTGAGACTGGATTGCTCAAGAGACAGTTGGTACTGCTTCTCCAAAATGCCGATGGATACGTTCATCGCATCGACCGTTTTGAGTTGGTTGGCCAATTGATCCCGCTGGAAAGGCAGGTTCAGGTTGCTGGTCTGGCCCTGGATGCTGGTCTGGAACGGAATTGAACTGTGCTGGATCGGAATTCCCAACGGCCTGGTGATGTTCTGCACCATCGCAATGCCCTCGGTGTGCAGGACGTTGCCCGAAACCTTGTTGAGCACAAGCATGTCGGCGGGATTGCGCATGTCGTGGTCGGCTTCGACCATGAGGATGTCGGGATTCATCCGGGCCTGGGTGAAGTGCCGGTCGGCGGCGGCGAAGCCGACATTGGTCGGGGCACTGGCAGGCATATAGTAACGGTCGTTGTAGGCCGGCTTGTATCCCGGAATGGCGAGCACGCCGATGAGCACCACGAACAAACTGGCCACCAGAATGGGTGCGGGCCAGCGGACCACAGCGACCCCGACCCGTCGCCAAAACCGGCTCCGGGGCGGCCTTTTGGACTCGTACAGCCCGACACGGCTGCCGAGGAACAGGATCGCCGGCCCCAGCGTGACCGCGATGGCGACGATCACGATCATGCCGATCGAGACGGGCTTTCCCATGGTGGTGAAATAGGGAAGCCGCGCGAAACTCAGGCAGTACGTCGCCCCGGCGATGGTCAGGCCCGACCCAAGGATGACGGGGGCGACGGACCGAAACGTGGTGTAGTACGCCGTATCACGGCCCTCCCCCATTCCGCGCGCTTCCCGATAGCGGCCGAAGATGAAGATCCCGTAGTCGGTGGCAGCCGCGATCGCCAGCATGGTCAGGATGTTCCCGGCGAAGGTCGTGAGCCCGAACGCGCCGTGGCTGGCGAGTACCGCCACCACACCGCGTGCGGTCAGCAGAGCCAGGAAAGTCATGAAGAGTTGAATCAGGGTTGTGATGATCGAGCGGTAGACGATCAACAACATGCCGGCGATCCCGGCGAGGGTGAACAGGGTGATTTCAGCGAGGCTGGCGTTACCGATGATGTGCAGATCGTTGGTCAGTGCGGCCGGGCCGGCGACGTAAGCCTGGACACCCGGCGGAGCTTTGGTGTCCGCGATGACTTTTCGGACGGCCTGGACGCCCTCGTTGGCCAGGGTCTGGCCTTGCTCTCCGGCGAGATTGAGCATCACGTAGGAGGCCTTGCCGTCGGTACTCTGCGCTCCCGCCGCAGTGAGCGTGTCCCCCCAGAAGTCCTGGATGTGCTGCACGTGTCGGGCATCTTGACGCAGCGTGGCGATGATCTCGTCGTAGTACCGGTGCGCGTCCGGACCAAGGGGTTGCTCGCCCTCAAGGATGATCATCACCGTGCTGTTGGAGTCGAATTCGCCGAAGTTGGCGCCCATCCGCTTCATGGCGACCAACGACGGCGCATCCTCGGGAGCCATCGGTGCCGCATGCCTCTCACCGACCACCTCGAGTGGCGGGGCGAGGACGTTCACCGCGACGGCGACGGCGATCCAGAACAACAGGATCGGCACGGCCAAGATGCGCAGACCGCGGGCGATCAGCGGCCGCTTGCGGGGTCGGGTCGCGATATCGGTCATGCCGACTTCACCAGGCAGTAGGTCTGGGCGTTGATGCCGGTGGCGGACTGCTCCTCACGGACGGTCCCGTCCACGGTGACCCGACAGCCGATCTGATCCCCGTCGGTCCGCGCCATCAGGTTGGCGCTGACGGTCGGCAACAATGTCGACAACGTGATCGACCACGGCAGCGTTGCCGTGATCACGTGCACGTTCGCGTCGGCGTCGAAGTAGCTGATCTGCGCGTTGGTGCCGGGTGAGCCGTAGACCTCGTAGACCATGATCTTCGGGTTGAACGGGACGATCTCGATACCGGCGCCGGCCCCCGCGTTGAGATCCGCTGAGGCGAACTGCCTGTGCAGTCGGGAGACGACCAGGCCCGACACCGCCAGCACCACCATCAGGACCAACGGAATCCAGACCTTTTTCAGCAAGCGGCCCCACGGGATCGCCTTCACGCGACCGTCCTCCGGACCGGAAGTGCGTCCCGTCCGACGCCGATGAGGGCCGCGCGCGCATCGCGGGCAACGCGGTCGGGCGACGGGTGTCCCACGAAGATTGGATACCACGCGCCTCGTGCACTGGTAACGAAAATGGGCACTTGATCGTCGGCGACCGGCGCATAGCGGCGCTTCAGCTATACCGACTGGCTAAGTTGTAGAGGCTGTCTTATCGATCCCCTTACTAGGACTGTGGAGTTCGTTGACGTGTGCGGGATGACCGGCTGGGTGGATTACTCCCGGGATCTGACCCGGGAACGGCCCGTGATCGAGGCGATGACCGAGACCATGGCCTGTCGTGGCCCCGATGCGGCAGGGGTGTGGTTACGACGCGACGTTGCTCTCGGTCACCGCCGGCTGGCGGTGATCGATCTTGCCGGTGGGGTGCAGCCGATGGTGGTCTCCACACCGTCTGGCGATGTGGCGATGGTCTACACGGGTGAGGCCTACAACTTCACGGAGTTGCGCCGCGAGTTGATCGCTGAGGGCCACAGTTTCGAGACGTCCAGCGACACCGAGGTGGTGCTGCGCGGCTACCTGGAGTGGGGCGAGTCGCTGGCCGACCGGCTCAACGGGATGTATGCGTTCGCGATCTGGGACTCCCGCGAGCGCAAACTGGTGATGATCCGCGACCGGATGGGGGTCAAGCCGTTCTACTTCTACGCCACCCCTCATGGAGTGTTGTTCGGCTCGGAGCCCAAGGCGGTCTTCGCCAACCCGATGGCTCCGCGGGAGATCGACCTCGAGGGCCTACGCGAGCTGATCGTGCCGGTGAAAACCCCGGGGACAGCAGTCTGGAAGGGCATGCGGGAGGTCGGGGCCGGAACGATCGTCACCGTCGACGATCACGGCATCCGGGAGCGGACCTACTGGCGATTGGAGTCGCGGCTGCACACCGACGACCTTGCAACCACGGTCGCCAACGTGCGCGGGTTACTCGATGACACCGTGCGCCGGCAGTTGGTCGCCGATGTACCCGAATGCGTTCTCCTTTCCGGCGGGCTGGATTCCAGCGCGATCACCGCGCTGTCCGCCCGCGAGTTGAGCACACCGGTACGGAGCTTTGCCGTCGACTTCACCGATCAGGACGCGAACTTCACGCCCAGCGATATGCACCCCACGCGCGACACCCCCTACGCGCACGAGGTCGCTGAGTACGTCGGCTCCGACCACACCGACATCGTCCTCGATCACCGTCAACTCTCCGATCCCGGCCTCCGGCGCAAGGTGATCGCAGCCCTCGAACTCCCGGTGGGCGGGCTCGAACAGGCAGGCTCGATGTACCTGCTGTTCACGGCGATTCGGCAGCAGTCGACGGTGGCGCTGTCCGGGGAGTCCGCCGACGAGATCTTCGGCGGGTACCGGCAGTTTCATGACCCGCAGATCCAGCGGACGGACGCCTTCCCGTGGGTCGCGATCGGCGCTGCATGGACCGACGCCAGCGGGTACATCCTCACCCCCGCCCTGCGCGAGGCACTCGACCTGGACACCTACCTGCAGGACCGCTACACCGACGCCGTCGCCGAGGTCGAACGCCTCTCCGCCGAAGACGACTTCACCCACCGGATGAGGGTGATGAGTTACCTGCACCTGACCCGGCACGTGGGGATCCTGCTGGACCGCAAGGATCGGCTGAGTATGGCCTCAGGCCTGGAGGTGCGGGTGCCGTTCTGCGATCACCGCCTGGTCGAGTACGTCTACAACACCCCCTGGTCGATGAAAAACTATGACGGCAGGGAGAAGAGCCTGCTGCGCGGTGCGGTCGCCGACGTGCTGCCCGAGTCGGTGGTGCAGCGGGTCAAGAGCCCCTACCCCAGTACCTCAGATCCCCAGTACGGCAACGCTATCCAGGCCCAGGCCCGCGAGCTGCTCGGCAGCGGCAGCGACACGTTGTTCAGCGTGATCGACCGGAACTCACTCAAGAAAATGACAGGACCCGACACCGGATCGCTGCCGCCACTGAACCGGTCACGACTGGAACGGATCCTCGCCCTGTCGGTCTGGCTCGACATGTACCAACCACGCATCACAGTCTGAGGCGCAGTGTGGACGTCACGCCGGTTCGTAGCGAAGTAGCGTGATCCCCTCGTCGGGGAAGTCGACGAATACCGGCCGTATCCGCATGCCCACCCGCAACTCCGAGGGGTCGGCGTTGACGATCTCGGTGGCGAACCGCGGTCCCTCATCCCATCGCCCGATGGCGATGATGTGCAGAACCTCGTCAGCGAAGTGCGGCGCGACGGGCCGGTGGGAGACGGTGTAGCTGTGCAAAGAGGCCGCTCCGGAGATTTCCCGCCACTCCAGATCGTCGGCGAGAGTGCCCGGCGCCAGGACGCGGGGGTAAAACACGTAGCGTTGCGTCGATGGCGAGTACTGGATTCGAATCGTGCGCTGCGCCAACGCATCCCAGAATGGCTGGGTGGTCGGCGTCGGGACCGGCATCGGTCTGCTGAACTCACTCATCATTAGTCTCCTTCCAATACGAGGGTGGTCTGTTCGGCCAGGACGCCGCCGTTGCCGGAGACGAACGCCCGATCGCAGTCGGAGACCTGTGTCGCCCCGGCACGGCCCATGATCTGACGGGTGGCATCGCAGACGTGATGCATACCTCCGGCGAAGCCGGCCTGGCCGTATCCCAGTTGGCCGCCGGCGGTATTCATCGGGAAGTCCCCGCGGAAGGTCAGGTCGTGGTCGGCGACGAATTGCAGCCCTGTTCCTTTCCCGCAGAACCCGGCGTCTTCCATGCTCAGCAGCGCGGTGATCGTGTAGCAGTCATAGATCGACACCATGTCCATGTCGGCGGGTGCCAGACGGGCCATCGAGAATGCCGACTGGGCGGCCTTGATCATCGGGGTATGCAGAAGGTCCTCGGCGTACATGACCATCTTGCAGTTCACCCGCTCGCCGAATCCCTTGACCCATACCGGCCGGTTACGCGATCTGCGTGCCAGCTCAGCGTTGGTCACGAGCACACCGGCTCCGCCCATCACGGGCATGACGATTTCCAGCATGTGCAGCGGGGTGGCGATCATCGGGCTGTTGATGACGTCGTCGACGGTGATGGGAACATCGTGGAAGATCGCCCCGGGGTGGTGATTCGCGTTGACCCGCTGGTCGACCGCGATCTTGGCGATCGCCCGATCGTCATAGCCGAAGGTGGCGCCATAGAGCGTGGCGACTCGGGCGTAGGGGCCGTTCTGGCCGAGAGTGCCGTAGGGGATTTCGAACTCCGCCTGCGGTGAGCCGTACCGGTTGCTCGACCCGCCGAAGTGCAGTGAGTCATTCACGTGCGGAGGCTTCTTCTGCGAAACCGGGGTCAACGGCGTCCCCGGCAACACGCACAACACGGCGTTGCACAGGCCGAGTTCGATGGCTGCCGCGGCCCGCCAGACCATCGCCGCCGCACTGGCCCCGCCGAGGTCGACCATCTCAGCGAAATTCACCTTCAGTCCGAGGTATTCGGCAATTGTCGACGGTGCGAAGATCGCCGCCTCCTGAAGATGCCCGGTGCAGATCCCGTCGACCGCAGTCGCGGGCAGACCCGCGTCGGCCAGGGTTGCCGCTGCCAGCCGCGCCCACTGCTCCAGGGTGGACTCCAGCGGGCCGGTCGGCCGCTTGGTCGCGGGCCGCTCAGTGAATCCGACGATCGCCGCGTCACCACGAAGACCCATCACCCACCACCTTCATCAATGTCGGTTTTCCGCATCAGTGTCGGTCTCAGCGCGGTCCGATGGCTAGCCGTGGCTAGCCGGTTGGCAATCGACCGGCATCGCCCCGTCCGACGCACCGGGCCCCGCGGCGGCGCTGATCTGACCCGCCCGGGTCAGCGCGCTGGGAGCGGGCCCGCCCTGTCCGCTGGTCATCCCCATGGTGGTGCATCCGCTGCCGTCGGCGGGTTGGGCTCCGGCACTGGCCGGGCTGCCGACCACCAGGCTGCCGAGGATGAGTCCGCCGGCGACCAGCGGCCCAGCCAACCGTGCGGTGATACGGCGGGTGAGGTTGCGATTGTTCATGATCCTGCTCCTTGCGGTAGTTCGATCAGCCGACGCATTCGGCATGACTCGACTATCGCCGTCCCGCACCGCCCCGGACGTCCACCAGAGTGACCCTTCAGTGGCGGAAGCCGATGTCCTCCGATCGGCGGACGGTCGTGCGTCCAGCCGACGGGGAATGACGACCGCGCGATCCGACTCCCCGGGGACCCTCAGGAGTTGGTGGACCCTCAGGAGTTGGTGGCGAGCGTCATTTCCATGAGCTTGATGGCCTGAGCGCAGGCGTCGATGCCCGGCGCCTGCGGGTTGATCCACCAGCCCACGACACCCTGGGCGTCACTGGCCACTCCACACGCGCCGTTGGGGTCGTTGGCACGCATGACGATCGAGGCGACGCCATTGATGGCGCGGTTCTCCGTCTTGTATTTGAGGAAGTCGGCGACCTTGCGTTCCTCGTCGAGGCTGCCCTGCTCGTACCAGAACCGGGTGATGTCGATCAGGCCCGCCGGATTGGCGGCCTGCCACCGGCACACCGCACCCACGAAGGTGCTCTGGATGTCCAACGGGTCGGCGCCGACCGCCTTGGCCAGCACGTCGGCGGTCAGCACGTCGCATTCCTTGAGCAGGTTCGGATACTGCTTGGACGGATTGGTGCCGCCGCCACGGCTGCCCGCCCCGGCCTTCATCGCCGTGCCGTCGGTGGTCTTCGCGCAACCGGTCAGCAGCACGGCGGGGGTCAGCAGGGCCACGACACCGGCCAACAAACGAGTGCGCAGGATCATTTCGCGTTCACAATCGACTGGCGGGTGAGTTCTTTGGCGACGTCGCAGGCCGGTGGGAATCCCTTATCGGCGAAGCTGATCGACCACTCGATGAAGTCGTCGTCGAACTGGATGGCGATCTCGCACAGGTTGTCGCCCAGAGTCGGGTCGGTGCCTACCGCGACCCAGCCCTTCTTGCCCTCGATGGTGATGTCGTCGACGCTGGCGCGGGTCAACTCCTCGGTCTTGCGCTCACGCCCGATCGGGCTGCCGCGGTACCAGGTGAAGGAGAAGTGCGGACCCACGATGCCGCCGCCGGCCAGCCACTGGCAGCCCACCGAGTTGACCGCCGTCTTCACCAGTCCTTGGACCCGCGTCTGCGCGGCCATGACCTGGTCGGTGACACCGCCGCACTCCGGGAACATCGGGCCGTGCTTGCCGTTGCCACCCGCGACAGCCGGCGCGTCGGGGGAATCCGACGCCTGCGGGGTGTCAGGGTTGGTCGAACTAGAGCACGCGCCCAGAGACATCGCCGCGGCGGCGGCGACGGCCAGAGCCGCGAATCTGCGCGTGGCCGTCCCCGTGCTTCTGACTCCGGCTGGGCGCCTGCTGGTCATCACAGAATGCACTGTAGCGGCAGACGCACAATCGCCCGCCGACATGCCGGATGAACTGCTGGTTTGCCGGTGTGTTCGATGTGGGACAGTAACCAGATGCTCCTGGCACTGCTGCGGAAGTATGTGCGGCCGTACCGGTGGCTGGTCGCCGGGGTGATGCTCTTTCAGGTCCTCAGCGCGTCCGCGTCGCTCTACCTACCGGGAATCAACGCGTCGATCATCGACAACGGCGTCGCCAGAGGCGATACCGCACTGATCACCCGACTGGGCCTGCTGATGCTCGCGGTGACGGCCGCCCAGGGCGCCTGTGCGGTGGGCGCGGTGTATCTCGGGTCGCGCACCGGCATGGGCTTCGGCCGCGACCTGCGGGCCGCGATGTTCCGCCATGTGCTGGGCTTCTCGGAGTCCGAGACCGCCCGGTTCACCGCACCCTCGCTGCTGACCCGCACCACCAATGACGTCCAGCAGATCCAGGTCCTGGTGCAGATGACCGCCACGGTGTTGGTGACGGCGCCGATCATGTGCATCGGCGGCATCGCCATGGCGATTCACCAGGACGCCCCTCTGTCCTGGCTGCTGGTGATCAGCGTGCCCGTCCTCGTGATCGCCAACTACCTCGTCGCCTCGCGGATGCTGCCGGTCTTCCGACGCATGCAGAGACTGATCGACGGCATCAACCGGGTGATGCGCGAACAGCTTTCCGGCATCCGGGTGATCCGGGCGTTCGCACGGGAACCCTTCGAACGCGAGCGGTTCGACGTCGCCAACCAAGCGGTCACCGATGCCGCCCTGACGGCGGGGCGGTGGCAGGCGCTCATGCTGCCGATCACCACGCTCACCATCAACATCTCCAGTGTCGCCGTGATCTGGTTCGGCGGGGTGCGCATCGACGCCGGCCGGATGCAGGTCGGTTCGCTGATCGCGTTCCTCTCCTATTTCATGCAGATCCTGATGGCCGTGCTGATGGCGACACTGGTCGTCGTCATCCTGCCGAGAGCCTCGGTGTGCGCCGAACGGATCACCGAGGTGCTCGACACCCAGACGGCGATCACCGCTCCGGCCAGGCCGACGCAGCCGGCCGAGCGTCGGGGCCTGGTCACCCTGGAGGCGGTGTCGTTCCGATATCCAGGGGCCGAACGCGCTGTGCTGGACGATGTTTCGTTCACCGTTCCACCTGGGACGACGACGGCGATCGTCGGGGGCACCGGATCGGGGAAATCGACGCTGGTATCACTCATCGCCCGTCTCTACGACGTCACGGGCGGGTCGATACGGGTCGACGACGTCGACGTCCGCGACTACGACCCCGAGCACCTGTGGTCAGACCTCGGCCTGGTCCCCCAGCGCGGATACCTTTTCTCCGGAACCGTTGCGGAGAACCTGCGCTACGGCAAGTCCGATGCAGGAGACGACGAGATGTGGGCGGCCCTGCGGGTGGCCGCGGCGGAAGACTTCGTCCGCGCCCACCCGGACGCGTTGGCGATGCGAGTGGCCCAGGGCGGCATCAACTTCTCCGGCGGCCAACGGCAGCGGTTGGCGATCGCCCGGGCGGTGATTCGCCGGCCCTCGATCTATCTGTTCGACGACGCTTTCTCGGCACTGGATGTGCGGACCGACGGCCGGGTTCGGTCCGCGCTGGCCGACGTCGCGGCAGAGTCAACGGTGATTGTTGTGGCGCAACGGGTGTCGACCGTCATGGGCGCCGATCAGATCGTCGTGCTCGACGGCGGCCGGGTCGTGGGGATCGGCACACACCCGGACCTGATCCGGAGTTGCCCCACCTACGCGGAATTCGTCGACTCGCAGTCGGTCGGCGTCGGGGGCCGGATATGACGGCACCATCCCGCACACGGGTCGACCCCACCGCGGCGCGCTCCCGGGACTTCACCGGTTCGGCACTGCGACTGGTGCGCCGACTCGCGCCGCAACGGCGGGCGGCGATCGCGGTGCTGGTGTTGTCGGTGTTCGGAGTCGCACTGTCCGTCATCGGACCGCGCGTACTCGGCCATGCGACCGACCTGTTGTTCAACGGCGCGATCGGGCGGCGTCTTCCGGCCGGAATCACCAAGGAGCAGGCCATTGCCGACGCCCGTGCCCGTGGTGACGGCACCTTCGCCGAGATGCTCGCCCGAATGGACGTCGTCCCCGGACAGGGGGTCGACTTCACCGCCGTAGGCCATACCCTGGCACTGGCTTTGCTGCTGTATCTCTTTGCCGCGCTGATCATCTGGATACAAGCCAGGCTACTCAACGTCATCGTCGGGAGGACGGTAGCCGCGCTACGTACCGAGGTCGAGGACAAGATCAGCCGCCTTCCGCTGTCCTACTTCGATTCCCGGCAGCGCGGCGAACTTCTCAGCCGGGTCACCAACGACGTCGACAACATTCAGGCCTCGGTGTCGGTGACGGTCGGCCAGCTCCTCACCGCGGTTCTCACCGTGGTGGCCGTGCTGGCGATGATGGTGACCGTCTCGCCGTTGCTGGCGTTGATCACCGTGCTCACCGTCCCGCTCACACTGTGGGTGACGCGGGCCATCGCCCGCCGCTCGCAGCGCATGTTCGTCGCACAGTGGACCAACACCGGCAAACTCAACGCTCACATCGAGGAGACCTACAGCGGCTTCACGGTGGTCCGGACCTTCGGTCATCGCGCCGCGGCACAGGAGCGGTTCGGCGACCTCAATGCCGACTTGTACCGGGCCGGTTTCGGCGCGCAATTCTTCTCCGGGCTGATCTCACCGGCCACCGGGCTCATCGGGAACATCAGCTACGTCGCGATCGCGGTGGTCGGCGGTTATCAGGTGGCGACGGGCCAGATCACCCTCGGCAGCGTGCAGGCGTTCATCCAGTACGTCCGCCAGTTCAACCAGCCGCTGACGCAGGTCGCCGCGATGTACAACACGCTGCAATCCGGCGTGGCCAGCGCCGAGCGTGTCTTCGATTTCCTCGACGAGCCGGAGGAAACCCCCTCCCCCGCCGCCGAATTGCCGCCCGGGCCGGGTCGGGTGGAGTTCGAGGACGTCACGTTCGGCTATCAGCCCGGAACTCCGGTCATCAATGATCTGTCGCTGGTGGCAGAACCGGGCGGCACGGTGGCGATCGTGGGCCCGACCGGCGCCGGCAAGACGACCCTGGTGAACCTGCTGATGCGGTTCTACGATCCGGATTCCGGACGCATTCTGGTCGACGGAGTGGACATCACCGAGATCAGCCGGCAGTCGCTGCGCTCGCGCATCGGCGTCGTCCTGCAGGACACCTGGTTGATGGGCGGCACGATCGCCGAGAACATCGCCTACGGCCGGCCTGACGCCACCGAGGCGGAGGTGCTTGCGGCCTCCCGCGCCGCGTACGTGGACCCGTTCGTGCGCTCGCTCCCCGCCGGATACCAGACCCAGATCGGCAACGACGGCGGAACGCTGAGCGCCGGCGAGAAGCAGCTGATCACGATCGCCAGAGCGTTTCTCGCGCGGCCGCAGCTGCTGATTCTCGACGAGGCGACAAGCTCCGTCGATACCCGCACCGAACTGCTCATTCAGCGGGCGATGACGGCATTGCGCCGGGAGCGAACGAGTTTCGTCATCGCCCACCGACTGTCGACGATCCGCGACGCCGACCTGATCGTCGTGATGGACCGCGGGCGGATCGTCGAGCAGGGCACTCATGACGATCTCGTTGCGCGCCGGGGCGCCTACTGGGAGATGGTTTCTCAGACGCCGGCCGTGTGAGCCGATTCTGTCAGAGTGTCCGATTATCCTTTGGCGCGGATCCCGTTGAATTTCAACAGATTTTCAGCAGCGGCACCGGCACGATATGGCCGGGAACCTCAGTTGTTGCTGCACGGGCCGCCCCCGGCAGGACCGAAGCCGCAGGGCACCGCAGGGTTGCCACCGCCGGGACCCTGCGGCGAGACCGACATCGGAGAGCGAGTCACATTGGTGTGCATGCCCTTTTCGGTGGGAGTCGCGCTCGGCGCGGGAACGCTGGTTTCCGCCGGCTTCTCGCCGCGTGGGCTGCACGCCACCGTCATGGTCCCGGTTCCGAGGACCGCCAACGCGCTCAGCAGAAGCGAGATCCGGCGCGCAGTCACGCGCCGCGTCGGCGCATCGGCGCTCGTGGGGGCAATTCGTTCGGTCAACAGGTTGTCCTTCATGTCATGCGCCTTCCGGGTGTCGTCATGAACGCCGTCTCGTCATGAACGCCTCTGTCACTTGCTTACCACCTGCCACAGGCCAGTTGTCCGTTTTCAGCCCAGAGGATCTCCCCGCCAACGGAAGCTGTTGACGTAGCGGCCCAAATCCTCGGCGATCTGCAGGTTCGTCGGAGACGGTCGCCCCGGCCCGAAATTCGGCCCGAACTCGTGGTAGGGCCCGATCGCCGCCGCTATCAGGGCAAGGTCGTTCTTGATCGCGACCACCACGACCGACCGCAGCCGCCTGGAACTGTTGTCGAGTTTGAGCGGGAAGATGTCGGCGACTTCGCCATAGCCAGGCTCGAAACCGACCATGGCGTTGGGGATCTCGAAGGCCGTGGTGGCAATCGGGAAACTCCTGGCGACGAAGGATCGCGCCACCTCTTGCGGCGTGCGCCCGGCCGCCGGCTCAGAGGTCAGGCGCATCGTGCCCCTGTCGCCCCAGGTCGACGTCGCGGTGACGCCATTGCCGTCGACTCTGACGTCGTACGCCGACCCCGGCGCGGGATAGGCCACCGAATAGCTTCGATCGGCAGTGGTGAAGCGCGGGTTCACCGAGACCGGCCGCCCTTGTGGCGGGCTGCCGCAGTCCGGAGGGCAGTTGTAGCGGGGCGGCGGCGTCACGGTTTGTGCCGGCACGACGATGGCGATCGCCGACAGGGTCACCATGGTGACCAGCCAGGTGGCGATGACCGGGATCGGCGAAAGTCGTTGGCGCCCAGCCCCCTCGTCGGAGGGCACCGCCTCCGGGTGGTTGCCCTCATCGCGGATCGTCAACCGCAGGCTGATGCGTAACGCGATGAACGCGATGACCGCCAGACCGACGTGCCAGGCGAGGATGGCCGACTGTGGGATGCCCTCCACGTCAGCCCATCCGGTGACGGCGTAAGCGCCGAGCACCGCGATGCCGCACACCACGATCACCGCGAACGTGGCCGGCCTGGGGTTCCTGGCGCGTCGATCGGACCACAGCGCAGCACCGATCAGACCGCCTGCGCACGCTGCCGTCAGCGGCACCGTCACCCCCCGGACAGCGGCCTCCATCAACAGCCAGTGAACCGGCCGGTGATGGCCCACTGGCGTGGCGGCCAACTGCGGGGCGAGTCTGGTCAGCGTTGCGGTGCCGGTGAACAGCAGCGCCGCCAACCCACCGATGACGAAGCCGTCGTGGACCTGCCGGGGAGTGCGCCAGAGCACGCGTACGACGACAGTCGGGACCAGCATCAGCAGGCTGCCGCCCTCGGCGATACCCAAGCCGTCGCGCAACACCCGGCGTCCGGCTGTGCCTTCATCGAAAGCCGAGTCGGTCATCGTGGTGATCAGGTCGCCGGTCAGCACCACCCAGGCTGCGGCCAGCCCGATTGAGAGCACCACGGTGGTCAGCACAGCCCAGCGTGGAAGCGCCCGCAGCACACCGGCGCGCAGCCAACAGATCACCAACAGCAGCGGCAGGCCGAGCGCAGCCACCGTGATGATCGCGCCGGGCAGGCGCAACGCCACCGCAACCGCCAGCACCAGCACGATCACGACCGAACCCAGGGCGAGGGACCAGCCGTACAGCTTGGTCTTCAATTCACGCCGATCCACGACTTCTGGACCGCCAGGATTTCTTCAGCGAGGTTCTTCAGACGGGGCGTTCCGAGCCCTGTCACAAGGTCGTACCCCGGAGCGGCCCGGTCCACCGCGTTGGCGCCCTGCGGGACGGCACGGAAGGCGGGAAGCGCCGAACCCTCGGCCACCTCGTACAGCAGTGGGTTGAGATCGCCGAGGGGGCGCCCGCCGTTCTCGTTGAGGTACTGGTTGAGAACCGCGGCCATCGCGGCCCAGAGCGGCGCGGACAGCGAGGTGCCGCCGCCGGAGAAAACCGTGTTCCTGAAGACGAATTCCACGCCGGTCTCGGGGTCGCCGACGGCAGACACATCCGGGGTGAGACGGCGGCCGGCACCCTTCCCCACTTCGAGTTGCTCCTGCCAGAGCGGACGCTCGAACAGCGAGGAGACACCGCCGCCGGTGCCCTGCAGGATGGGCACGTCGTACCAGGCCTGTTCGGCGATCCAGTTGCCGTCGGCGTCCGTCGACAGGCTGGTACCGCCCACATCGGTCATCTCGGGCAGAGACGCCACCGCGTCCAGTCCGACCTGGTCCGGTCCCGGCGGCGTCGACCAGTCCTCGCCGCCCTGGCATTCCAGTCCGGCGAGGTCGCCGCTGGCGTTGAACGATGTGGTGCCCGTCTTGTGAGCCGATGCCACCGCTGTGCGTACCGGTTCCAGATCGGCGGCGGTGAAGAGCTTGTCGCAGCCCCAGCCGATGGAGAAACTCCACACCGCACCCGGATACCGCCGCTCGACGTCCTCCATCATCGCCGCGATCTTCTGGAAAACCCCGCCGCCCTCCACCGTGGGCCGGGCGTTGACCAACACCGTCCGGGCATCGGGGGCGATCGCGTGGATGGCTTCCAGATCCATGGTCGCTTCGCCGCTGCGCTGGGTCGCCATGCCACCGACGATCTCAGGGGTGAACGGCGGCAGCCCGAACATCGTGGTGAACCTGTCGAGGTCCGACTGATCGACACCGTCGAAAGCGAACACCACCACCGTCTGCCCCTTGCCGGTGTAACCGGCCTTCGCGAGGGGTTCGACGTCGTAGGCGCGCAGAAGGGCTTCCGGCGAGAGTCCCACGCCGGGAACGTCCTGCGGGAATTTCCACCGGCGGGCGTCGTGGAACGGTGTGTAACTCAGGATGCGGCCCACCTCGGCGACCTCCGAGCGCAGCTGGTCGGGAACCTGCGGTTGCTGCGGGGATGCGTAGAACAACCGGCCCTGGCGCGCCCGGTAGTCGTGGATGTCGACACCCAGTGCGGTGCTCACCGCCTGCGGATCACCCGCGACCGCCGCCCACCGATCACCCGGCCGCCAGCTGACGGAAAGCTCATGCTGCCGTGCCCATTCCGTCAGGCGGACCGGGGTCGTGCCCGCGCGCAGCGCCGCAGTCAGGTGGACACGTTCGCGGTGCGCCGGACCCAGATCGGTCGACGCCGCCAACAGCGCCGCATACGGGCCGGAGATGATCCGGGAACCCCGCGATGTGCCGTCCGCACCGAGAGTGGCCGTGGAGGCCAGAGCAGCCGCGATAGCCGTGAGTGACCGGGCCGCTGAGACCCGGGGGCGAGCCAGTGCCAGTTCCCACCCTCCCTGCGGTATCGGACGGTTCCCTGCCTATGGTCCCACCACTGTATTGCCCACCCCGTGCGGCGATCGCCGCACGGAACTCCAGTCACCCTGCGTGGCCCATGCAGTGGAGTCTTGGTTCCCCGGTCTGGCGGGAGTCCGGTTGGCTGAGATGATGGAGGCCAAAGACGGCGCCGGTCACGTGGCGTACCGGGTCCTCCGTGATCTCCGGTTCGCCGGACCCTGGGGAGGATAGGAGCTGAAATGACCGACGACGGATTCCCGGATTCTCGGTGGGGTTCGGCATCGAACCCCCTGCGAGGAATCGTGGACACGTTCGCCGCCATGCCGTTGGGCTCTCGCTTCATCCGCGCGCTTGTTCCGTTGGACCGTTGGCTGCTGAGTAGAACCAAGGGGCGCGTTACCGCACTGGGTCCGTTTGGACTGCAGGTACTGGTGTTGACCACCATCGGCCGCAAATCCGGCCAACGCCGGCAGTCGCCGTTGATTTACACCAGGGACGGTGATCGCCTGTATCTCTTCGGCAGCAACTTCGGGCAGGCTACGCACCCGGCATGGACCGGGAACCTGTTGGCGAACCCGGATGCCTGGGTCACGATGGGCGGCAGGGAGATCCCGGTGAGAGCCACCCGACTGGAGGGCTCTGAGTACGACCGCGCCTGTGAGTTGTTCATGACATATCTCAAGGCCTACCCCGCCTACCGGACCCGCACCGACCGCGAGATCCGGGTGTTCGCGTTGGATCCCCGGTAGCCCAGGATCTCCGATGGCCCAGATGGCCGCGACGACGGAGTGCGCGATGACGGAGTTACGGTGCGGCTACCAATGGACGACGGGCAGTGGGCCTGATGATCCCGACGACACCGGCGTCCATCTGTGCGAGCGGCCCGCGGATCACGACCCGTCCGAACACCTCTGCCGTTGTGGTGGCTCGAAATCCTCCTAGCCGCAACTCATCTGGTGTCAGCCGCCAGGGGAGCCCGTGCACCTACAGAACGCCGCGGATGAGGCTGTTGGTCGGGATGTTGCACCGGGTGCGCAGTTCCAGGACGGGCTGACGGATCGCGTCGATGTCGGACTTGACGCTCGGGTTGGCGGCGAAATAGGTCCGGGACTGGCTGAAAGCGTCCTGCGTCGGCAGGCCCTGAATGCCGGTGAAGAAGCTGTTGACGTCCGGATGGCTGAACAGGTAGGCGGTCAGCGATCCCGCAACGCCGGTCTCGACACTGGTCACATCGGCGGCGGTGCACCCCGGCGCCGGATCGGCTGCCGCCGTCGCCACCGAACCAAACAGTGCCGCGCCCGCGCCGAGGACCGCAGCGGCCGCAGTCAGACGACGTGCAGGTGACATGAGACTCCCTGTTTTTCGGTGCCTCAGGGTCAGAGCACCCCACGGAAGATGGCATTCATCGGGATGTTGCAACGGTTGCGCAGATCGAACACCGGCCCACGGATAGCGTTGATCTCAGCTTGGGTCTGCGGGTTGGCGGCCAAGTAGGCGTTCGTCTGGCTCAACGCGTCAGCCTTGGCTAAGCCCTGCACGCTGCTGAAGAAAGCGTTCGCATCGGGGTGGGTGAAGAAGTAAGCGGACATCGCCGTGGCGACCTGGCCTTCCACAGCGGCGATGTCACCGGCCGTGCAACCCGGAGCGGTATCTGCGACTGCCACCGCTGCGCCGGCGGTCAACACGGCTCCGGCGCCAAGAACTGACACCGCTACGCGACGGGCAACGAGAATTGCGGATGACATAGGGCTCCTAGGACTGAGGCTGCCAGAAAGCGGTTCCGGTAGATTTCCGGTTAGGGTATCAAAATCACTCTCAAGACGAAGGACACGCACATGCAGAAGCGTCGATCGCTGATGTTCTTCGCGGCGGCAGCCGGAACTGTCGCCGCGCTCGTGACCGCCCCACTGGCCATGGCTGATGAGTACGGCGGCGGCGGTGCGGACAACCCGCTGCTGCCGGAATGCGAGACGATGGGCGGCAGTTCCGTCATCGGCGGCCAGTCAACGGACTGCGCGAGTCCGGGTAACTCACAACTGACCGCCACACCCAATGACCTCGGCGTCATGGGCGGCATGGAGGACGAGGGCGGGTTCTTCGGGTTCGGTGGCTGGTAGCCAAGCCTGACGCAGAGTGAATGGAGACCCGCCGATGCAACGCAAGACTCTCGTCCTTGTAGCCGCCGGAATCGGCGCCTCCGCAGCGCTGGCCGCCGCTCCCCTGGCAGCGGCTGACGAGGCCGGGGGCGGGGGTGCGGACAATCCGCTCCTTCCCCGTTGCGAAACGACCGGCGGCAGTTCGGTTCTGGGCGGTCAGACCACCGATTGCGCCAGCCCCGGAAACGTCCAGATCGACGCCACCCCGGAGTACATCCCCGGCGACATGTACGGCGGCTTCTACGGATTCCCCGGCTTCTTCTGATGGAGGACTGATGGCTGGTAAAGAGATTGACCCACAGCGGGTACGTGCTGTCCGCGACATCGTTCAGCAGCACCCCGCGATGGCCCTTTTCGCGGTGTCACCAGTCCTGATCGCCGTCGGGGCGGTGTGGTACTTCGCCGGTGCG